>DEIV01000031.1 GCA_002352665.1 Flavobacteriaceae bacterium UBA2765 | reverse complement strand
GTACCTCTTTCTTTGGTTTCACCAACCGATTTAACAGGATAGGAAGTTTTACCTTTTTCATATTCTTGCTCCCAAATTTTACCATCTCTATACACCGTAGCTTTTAGATGAGAAGAGAGTGCATTTACTACTGACACACCAACACCATGCAATCCACCTGAAACTTTATAAGAGTCTTTGTCAAATTTACCTCCGGCACCAATTTTGGTCATGACCACTTCTAATGCAGAAATACCTTCCTTTTTATGCATGTCAACTGGTATACCACGACCATTATCTTTTACACTAATAGAATTATCTTCATTGATAATCACATCTATGGTATCGCAATGACCGGCCATGGCCTCATCAATAGAGTTATCTACTACTTCATAGACCAAATGATGTAAACCTCTTACACTAACGTCACCAATGTACATTGAAGGTCTTTTACGCACATGTTCCATCCCTTCTAATGCCTGAATACTATCAGCCGAATAATTCTGTTTTTTTGCTTCTTCGCTCATATTTTTATCTCTCGTTTTTAAGTGATTTCAAGAACATACAAATATAAGAAAACACGCTCTTCTGAGCGTGTTTTCAAGGTCGTTAAATAACGGAAGTTATTAACAAATTCTCTACAGGAGAGAAGTATTTAAATTTAGAGTGTTTTGTCTTATTTTAATCGGTGTGATATTAGAAAAAAGAAACAGCTTAAAATGTAGTGTATGTAAAATGTATTAAGCTGTTTCAATTAAAAGCAATCAACCCAATTTGCTTTGTTTTTATTATTATAAATCTTTTTGTTCTATTACTTTTCCAGCTGCATCAAAAAGAACTTCAATACCAACCTCATTTGCTTTTGTCAATTGTACTGAATATACATCTTGTTCTTCTTGTGTTGCTATAAAAACTTTATCTGTTGTGTAGTCAGCAAAATCAGAACTAATTGCATTAGTAATGGCTTCTGGCAAATCACTAATTAGAATTTCAACTCTTTCTTGTTCTATTACCTCAACAACTTCTTCTGTTTGAGAGAAGGCATTTGTACTTATAAAACTTACAACTGTGAATACAAGTAAAAAACTTAATTTTCTCATCATTTCTGTTTTTATCTGCTTTTGTTGAAACAAATATATAGATAGAATCTAAAGACAATCTAAAGTTTTTATTTAGAATAAAAATATTATTTGTTAACTAAAGATTTGTATATTTTTTTACTCATATTTTATTACGTCACCCTGAATTTATTTCAGGGTCTCCCATGATCACATTTATTTACAGCATTATAAGATTCTGAAACAAGTTTAGAATGACATACATTGTAAAATCATATATCTTACGGGACAATCAATTCTAAAGATTAAAAACACGCTCAAAGGAGCGTGTTTTAAGTGTATTATTAAAAGCCGAAACCTGTAATAATTTCTCTTCGAAAAGAGCGTATTTAAATTTAGAGTGTTTTCGTTTTTATATTGCTTAAAAAAAAGAAACAGCTTAATCTTGTAGTAATATTAAGCTGTTTCGGTAAAAGCAATCAACCCAATTTGCTTTGTTATTCTATAACTTTACCTTCAGCATCAAAATTCACTTCAATAGCTTCACCATCTTTTGACAATTGAACAGCATAAGTTTCTGCTCCATCAGTAGCAGTTTTAAAAGCTTTATCAGCAGTGTATCCTGCAAAATCAGCAGACAATGTAGCTATTACAGCTTCAGGTAATTCATTCAATTGAATTTCAACTTTTTCTTGTTGTGCCGCTTCGGCTAATGCCTTAACCTCCGTAACTTCTGTAGCTGCAACTGTTTCTTCTACTTCTTGAGCAAAAGTAGTTGTGCTAATTAAACTTAATGCTGCAATTACAATTACATAACTTAATTTTCTCATGATTTTTTTGTTTTTAAAAATTAATATTTAGATTTATTTGTTTTGATGAGACAAATGTAAGTGCCGAATCTAAAGACTTTCTTAAGTTATAAATAAAAAGTTCAATTTTTTTAAGAAATTAAAAACACGCTCCTTTGAGCGTGTTTTAAGTGTATTATTAAAAGCCAAAAGGCCTGTAATAATTTCTCTTCGAAAAGAGCGTATTTAAATTTAGAGTGTTTTAGTTTTTGTATTGATTAAAAAAAGAAACAGCTTAACTTTGTAGTATCATTAAGCTGTTTCAGTAAAAGCAATCAACCCAATTTGCTTTATTGTTCTTTTTTATTCTATAACTTTACCTTCAGCATCAAAATTCACTTCAATAGCTTCACCTTCTTTTGACAATTGAACAGCATAAGTTTCTACTCCATCAGTAGCAGTTTTAAAAGCTTTATCAGCAGTGTATCCTGCAAAATCAGCAGACAATGTAGCTATTACAGCTTCAGGTAATTCATTCAATTGAATTTCAACTTTTTCTTGTTGTACCGCTTCGGCAATTGCCTCAACCTCGGTAGCTTCAGTAACCTCAGCAACTTCTGTAGCTTCAACAGGTTCTTCTACCTCTTGAGCAAAAGTAGTTGTACTAATTAAACTTAATGCTGCAATTACAATTACATAACTTAATTTTCTCATGATTTTCTTGTTTTTAAAAATTAATATTTAGATTTATTTGTTTTGATGAGACAAATGTAAGTGCCGAATCTAAAGACTTTCTTAAGTTTTAAAAATAACTGTAATTATATGTAAATTTTCTTTGCAAGTGTAATTTAGTTGCCAAAGGTTAACATCGCAGATTTGTTTGATTATAGCTAAACCAAGACCTAAAGAGTCTTTTAAAGTACTCTCTTTTTTAAAACGATTAAAAAGATTTACAGGATCTCCTTTTAAGGTGTTTCCTGTATTAGAGAATATAAGGGTATCCTTATTATATATAATATCGATTTTCCCATTAGGAATATTGTGTTTTATTGCATTACTCAATAAATTGGATACTAATGTATCCACCAAGATCATATTAGCCGAACAGATATGATCGGACAGCTCCTTATGTACTGTTATTTTTTTATTGATAATAAAGTCTTCGTAATTTTCTAATTGTTTTTCAATTAAAGTTTTAAAGGATATTTCTTCTTTATCACTAAACTGTTGATTTTCTACTTTGGCTAATAATAATAATGTCTTGTTTAATTTTGATAAACGATTACCCGCTTGATAGATAGATTGTAGTTGTTCTGATTGCTCTTTTGTCAATGTAGAGGATTGTAACAAAAGTTCAATTTTTGATTTCATAATGGCTAAAGGTGTCTGCATTTCATGCGATGCATTTTCTGAAAATTCTTTTAAATTATTAAAATCTGATTGTAGTTTTAGTGTTAAACCTTTTATGGAATTATTCAATTCTATAAATTCATCTATTTTTGAAGGTTCCAACGCTATTGGATTTTGGTCTTGAATAGAGAATTTTTTCAGTTTATCTAGATTTGTATTGAAAGGTCTCCATATTTTTTTTGAAATTTGAGTGTTCAATATCCATAGACCGGTTAATAAAAGTAGGATAATGATAAAGGTAGACCATACAATTACCCAAATAAAATCCTGATTTCTAACTAGTGAATTTCTGGTTATTATTTTATATCGTGTGCCATGAAGGGTTTCATAAGCAGTTAATTGTCGGTATTTTTCAAATTCATTTACACCTTCTCCTTCTATTGCTCTAAGAATTAGAGTATCTTTATAAATCAATGTATCTTTTGCAAACTTCTTATTTTCAGCTTCATTTAATACTTCAGGCTCTTCAAATATTGTTAAAGGATAATCATATTTTATTCTTTTGGCAATTACTCCTTTATTATATAGAAGTTGATCGTCTAATCTATTGTTCATTACTGTAGTCAATACAAATATGAGTATAATTGTAGATGCAATAAATATAATAATAGATAACCACAAGTAGGTTCTACTGGTTCTTTGTATAAGTTTCATTTGCTGACATTTATTATTTTATATTATGTCAATGTATTCAGGAGTAATTCCCTTTTAATATGTTGGCATATACCTATATCTCAATGTGGCTAATAAGATAAGTAACTTACTGCTTATTGTCAGTAAATTTATAGCCAAGACCGTACATGGTTTGTAAATAATTAGGTGCACCTAGTTTTTTCATCTTTTTTCTTAAATTGCCCATATGGGTGTAAATAAAATCGTAACTATCTGCCATTTCAATATCATCACCCCAGAGGTGTTCGGCGATAGATTCTTTGGTAAGTACCTTGTTTTTATTGGTGATAAAGTAGAGTAGTAAGTTATATTCCTTTTTTGTCAATTCAATATGTTTACCATTAACGGTTACAGATTTTGAACTTGGATCTACATTTATTTCATTAAATTGGATACTACTATCATCTCCATCAAAATTTCTACGTCTTATTAATGAATTGATCCGTGAATTCAGTTCTGCTAAATGAAAAGGTTTGGTAATATAATCGTCAGCTCCTAGATCTAGCCCTAATAATTTATCATCTAATGAATTTTTAGCCGAAACAATTAAAACACCTGTTTTGGTAGAATGTTCTTTTATTAATTTTAATAGATCTATACCACTACCATCAGGTAAAGTAATATCTAATATGATAATATCATATCCAAAACCAACAATTTTATCTTCAGCTTCAAAAAAGGAAGAGGCTCTTTCACAGATAAAATCTTCATTTTTTAGATATGTGGTCATTGAATCTAATAATTCAATTTCATCTTCTACAATTAAAATTTTCATGAGCTTATTTTTTCGTGTACAATTTTCAACTTAAATCTCTAATTTTATAGATTGTTATAGCTGTTCTTTTTACAATATAATTTGTATTATAAACGGAAAAAGCATGGTTTTAAGTTTTTAGATTTCTTATTTTTTTCTTAAAACTGCCTTATCTGTAAATTTCTCTAATGTGACCTCAGGATTGTTGTAAATATGTATCTCTGAGCTGTCAATTGCTGAGATTATAATTGATTTTTTAGCGTTGACTTGAACGTCTGCATTATCGGCAGCATCAATAATAACTTCATTGCTCTCTAAACTTTCTCCTTTAAAATTACCCCTGTTTTCTGCATTGACATATAATTCTGAACAACTACCTGTAATGTTTGTAGTTGACGATCCTCGAATGGTAGCTTCAAGATGATCTGCAGAAAGATTAATTTTGGCCTTGCCATTTTTATCAGCATGGATATAGGTATTGTCAGTGTTTACTGTCAGCTTAGCATTGGCACTATAATTATTATTTAAAATAAATTTTGAAGCTTGAATATCTAATGCTAAACTAGAATCTCCTTCTGCATTAATTGTCAGTTGGTCAAATTTTAATGTTGAAGCTGACGATACATCGCATTTGTCTTTAGTACTGATTTCATCAATAAATTGATCAATGGTAACATATACTTTTAACGCTTTTTTTCTAACAATTCTTTTGGTAAGATTAATAATTAAGGTGCTGTCTCTTACTTCAGTTAGTACCGCTACATGTAAGTTTTCATCAGCTTCAACATTTACTGACTGATCCATGCTTTGGGTAATGACAACATCAATTTTATCATTAACTTCAATTTTACTAAAACCATCTATATATCTATTTTCTGTAGTTACTATTTTATTACCTTTTAATTTGTCCTGTGCTGATAAATGCAGCGGAACTGTAAAAAAAGTAATGAGTACAATTAGGAGAAGTAATTTTTTCATTTATTTAGTTTTGTAGCTACCAAAGATATTATAAAAAACAAAAACTTCGTTTTTAAACGAAGTTTTTGTTTATTGACCTTGCTTTTTTCATTTAAAAACTATGATAAACAAATTGCTCACAGATATATATTATTTTGCATATGCATCATCATGTACATTGGCAACTGCTCTACCTGATGGGTCATTCATGTTTTTAAAACTCTCATCCCATTCTAAGGCAATCTGTGTACTACAAGCTACAGATGCTTCCTGGGGTACACATAAGGCGGCTACATCAGAAGGGAAATGTTCTGCAAATATTGAACGGTAATAAAACTCTTCCTTGCTTGTTGGTGTTTGAATGGGAAATTTATATTTAGCATTGGACAATTGTTCATCTGAAATTTCTCGATTTACTACTTCTTTTAAAGTATCAATCCAACTATAACCAACACCATCAGAAAATTGTTCTTTTTGTCGCCACGCTACACTTTCAGGCAACATATCTTCAAATGCTTTTCTTA
>DEIV01000012.1 GCA_002352665.1 Flavobacteriaceae bacterium UBA2765 | reverse complement strand
CATGAAGATATTACTGTAGAAGATAGCGATTTTATAAAGATTAGATTCAGCAGAATATCACAACACTTATTAAAAAAGGAAATTAATAACGTAATTATTACAAGTAAGAATACAGTAGCTTCCTTAGAAACAAATTTCTCTTTAACGGAATTGCAATTTAAGAATATTTATTGTGTAGGAAGAAGAACCAAAGCCTTAGTTGAAAAAAAGATTGGAAAAGTTAATTTTGTTGCCAAGAATGCTAAATTTTTAGCAAAGTATTTGGTAGATGAACTAAGGGGTGAAGAATTGACATATTTTACAAGTAGTTTACGCCTAGATGATTTGCCAAGTGTTTTGGGGCAAAATGAAATAATTGTAAATGAAGTTGAAGCTTATAAGACTATGTTTAGTCCGAAAAAAGTTACTGAGAATACGAATGGTATTTTATTTTTTAGTCCATCAACAATCCAAAGTTATTTAGAAGAAAACGAATCAAAAGGTGTTGCTTTTTGTATTGGCGAGACAACTGCAATAGAAGCAAAAAAACATTTTGAAGTAGTAGAAGTAGCTAAAGTACCTACGGTAGAAAGTGTAATAGAACAGGCGAATCTGTACTTTGTTAAGAAGTGATAGTTGAAAGCTTGTGAGTTCTAAAAATAATAAAATGTACAGAACAAGACGATTACGAAAAACCGAAAATATTAGAAGGCTAGTGAGGGAAACCAAATTATCGGTTGACGATTTGATCTACCCTCTATTTATCGAAGAAGGAGAAAATATTGAGGCAGAAATAGTTTCTATGCCTGGAATAAAACGTTTCTCATTAGATAGAGTCTCTAAAGAATTAGATGAGGTTGTTGCTTTACATATACCTGCTGTATTATTATTTGGTGTTCCGTCAAAAAAAGATGAAGAAGGATCGGAGACATGGAATGATAAGGGTATCATTCAAGAAACCATCCGATTTATCAAAAAGAACTATCCAAATTTATATATCATTACAGATGTGTGTTTTTGCGAATATACGTCTCATGGTCATTGCGGAATTATCCTTGATAATGATGTTGATAATGACGCTACTCTAGTGAACATTGCAAAACAGTCAATTTCTCATGTTAAGGCCGGTGCAGATATGATAGCTCCTTCAGGAATGATGGATGGCACCATTGCTATGATACGTGAAGCACTAGATAATAAAGGGTTTATGAATATTCCAATTATGGCTTATTCTGTAAAATATGCTTCTGCTTATTATGGACCTTTTAGAGATGCCGTAGATTCAGCTCCAAGTTTTGGAGATAGAAGAACCTATCAAATGGATGCAGCTAACAGAGATGAAGCTATGCGAAAAGCAACTTTTGATGACGCTGAAGGTGCAGATATTTTAATGGTAAAACCGGCATTATCCTATTTAGATATTATTAGAGATTTAAAAAATAATTTTGACCGACCAATTGCTTGTTATAATGTGAGTGGTGAATATGCTATGATAAAAGCTGCTGGAGAAAAAGGTTGGATAAATGAAGAAAAGGTTATGATGGAAAGTTTACGCTCCATGAAAAGGGCAGGTGCAGCAATAATTATTACCTATTTTGCTAAGGATGTAGCGAAGATATTGTTGAATCGTTGATGTGTTTGTTATTCTTATGAAAGCAGGAATTTCATGAAATATAACAGCATATTTAGACCTAGTCATCAATACTAAATTTATATAATTATAAATAGAATGAAATTTAAAAATTCAGAAAAATTATACCAACAAGGTTTAGAACATTTGGTTGGAGCTGTAAATTCCCCTGTAAGAGCATTTGCCTCTGTTGGTGGAAATCCTTTATTTATTAAAAAAGGAAAAGGGAGTAAAATTATTGATGTTGATAATAATAAATATATAGATTATGTGCTGTCATATGGACCGATGATCTTAGGGCATAGAAATAAAAATGTTGAAAAAGCCATTCAAAAAGCATTAAGAAATGGTTATACATTCGGAGCATCGACAAAAAATGAAATCAAATTAGCCAAAATAGTTTGTGCTGCTTTTCCTACTATAGATAAAGTCCGTTTTGTGAATTCTGGTACAGAAGCAGTACTAAGTGCTTTGCGTTTGGCAAGAGCTTTTACGGGTAAAGACAAAATCATTAAGTTTTCTGGTTGTTACCATGGTCATTCTGACGCTCTTTTGGTTGCAGCAGGTTCTGGTTTAGCTACTTTGAGCTTACCTGGTAGCAAAGGTGTACCTGAAGGAGCCGTGAAAAATACGCTGATAGCAAATTACAATGATTTAGAAAGTGTAAAAAAGCATTTTGAAAAGCATGATGATATTGCAGCAGTAATTATAGAGCCCATTGCAGGAAATATGGGAGTGGTATTACCACAAGGTAATTTCTTAAAAGAATTAAAAGCCTATGTAAACTCGAAAAACGCGTTGTTAATTGTAGATGAAGTTATGACCGGCTTTCGTTCTAAATTCGGTGGTGCTCAAGAATTATTGGGTATTACGGCAGATATAACTTGTTTGGGCAAGGTTATTGGCGGTGGATTTCCTGTTGGTGCCTACGGAGCTAGAAACGAAATTATGGAGATGGTAGCCCCATTAGGTGATATGTATCAGGCAGGAACATTATCTGGTAATCCCATAGCTATGGCAGCTGGAATTGCTACCTTAACAGCATTGAAGAAACAGGATCCGTATGAACAGTTTAACGAAACAGCAAATGTTTTGGAACGTATTTTATTAGCGAAAGCAAAGAAATATAATGTAGCTATTGAGGTAAATCATTTTGGTTCCATGATCAATCCTTTTTTTACGGATAAAGCCATAACAAATTTTCAAGAAGCCCAACAATCTGATACTAAAAAGTTTGCTATATTCTTCTGGGAAATGATAAACAACGGTATATTTTTACCACCATCACAATTTGAAGCTTGGTTTTTATCTACTGTTTTAAGCGAAAAAGATATAGATAAAACAGAGAAGGCCATTGATAAGGCAATGAAAGCCGTTGCGAATATGTAAATAAATGGTGAGGTTTAATTTATAATATTAAAGAATGAAAAACGACTTATTTTTAAGAGCCTTAAAAGGTGAAATTGTTGATCGTCCACCAGTTTGGATGATGCGTCAAGCCGGACGGTATTTACCAGAATTCATAGCTATTAGAGAAAAATACGATTTCTTTACCAGATGTCGTACTCCTGAATTGGCTTCAGAAATTACAGTACAGCCCATTAGACGATATGGTATGGATGCAGCCATTTTATTTTCAGATATTTTGGTAATACCTCAAGCCATGAATATTGAGGTACAAATGAAACCAGATTTTGGTCCCTATTTACCAAACCCCGTTCGTGATCAAAAAGGTGTTGATCAGGTAATCGTACCCGACGTAAATAGTGAACTTGATTATGTAATGCAAGCTATCAAGGCTACCAAAGAATTACTGAATAATGAAATTCCGTTAATAGGTTTTGCAGGTTCTCCTTGGACAATTTTATGCTATGTAGTACAAGGTCAGGGCAGTAAGAATTTTGACAAAGCCAAAGAATTTTGTTTTACACACCCCTTAGCGGCTCATCAATTATTACAAAAAATAACAGATACTACCATAGCTTATTTAAAGGCTAAAGTAAAGGCAGGTGT
Source organism: Flavobacteriaceae bacterium UBA2765 (assembly GCA_002352665.1). Taxonomy (GTDB): domain Bacteria; phylum Bacteroidota; class Bacteroidia; order Flavobacteriales; family Flavobacteriaceae; genus Aureibaculum. The sequence continues at coordinate 7,169 of DEIV01000012.1, read as the reverse complement.
TGATGTGGTACAAATATTTGATTCTTGGGGCGGAATGTTATCACCAGTTGATTATCAAGAATTCTCATGGAAATATATCAATCAAATTATAGAAGCTTTAAAAGATGATGCTCCAGTAATAGCCTTTGGAAAAGGATGCTGGTTTGCACTTCAAGAAATGGCAAGCTCTAATGCTAGTGCTTTGGGGGTAGATTGGACCATTACACCTCAAAATGCAAGATACTTAACTGGAGGTAAAATAACCTTACAAGGTAATTTTGATCCGTCAAGATTGCTTTCTTCTCCGTCTACCATAAAAAAAATGGTACATCAAATGATAAATGATTTTGGTAAGGATAAATATATTGTTAATTTAGGTCATGGTATTTTACCAAATATTCCGCTAGATAATGCCAAGGCATTTATTGATGCGGTAAAAGAATATAGCAGCTGATGAAAGCAATGGGATTATTTAAGTTGATTAATAAGGGGAATGCTTGGTCATTTATTATCCTTTTTATTAGACATCCATTCAATTTTATTCCAACGCTTTTAGCCACCTATCAATGTGTAGAAATATCAAATGAACAATACGGTACTTTGCATCATAGAAATAACGCCACTAATGCTTTTCGACATGCATTGTGGAACTTTTTAATTGCAAAAAAATGTTCTTCTTGGCGAAGAAACAAACGAAAAGCAATAAAATGGGCACAACAAATTACCGACTGGCATGAAGAGTTTTCACCTAATGAACCACTAGAGAGAGAAATGGATTCTCATAACAATCATATTGGTAGAAAATTATTTATTCAGAATGACGAAAAATCTATTGAAAGTTTTGTGGAAGTCCTGAAAGAAAAAGTTGAAAATTCTAAGATGATTGTTAGTATTGAGGATCTTAAAAATTATAGTAATGATTTAGTACATATAGAAAACTTGCCGTGATAGAATTTGACAAATACAAAATTGAAAAAATTCGCAAACAAGATGCAAAAGAATTAAATCAATTAATGGTTTTAAATAAAGAAAGATTTAAAACCTATTTCCCTAAAACGCTTTATCAAAATTTAACATTAGAAGCTTCGATAAAATTTACACAAGAAAAAACTATACAGTTTGCAACTAAAGAAGAATTTTTATTTACGGTTAAGGAATTAACGTATAAGCAATTGATAGGACTTGTTTTTATAAAAGAACTAGATTGGACTAAAGGTCAAGGCGAATTTGCTTATTGTATTGATGCTGATTTCCAAAGAAAAGGCATAATAAGTAGCGTAATTGATAAATTAGTTGCCTATGCATTTGATAATTTAGGATTAAAAACCCTTCAAATTATTGTAAATAAAGATAATTTTGGAAGTGTAAAGGTAGCTGAAAAATGTAATTTTATTTGGCAAAAAACCTTGCTTAAAGAATTTACACCGCCTAATGCATCTCCATTGGATATGGAATTATATGAATTATATAATTAATGATGATCAAAAATATAATTAATAGCATAAAAGCATATACCCAATCATTCGGGTTAATTTCTAAACTCAAGCTTTGGAAATATTTTTTTATCCCTGTTGTTATTAGTATTGTTACAGCCTTAACTATTGGATTATCTGCTTATGGTTTATCTGATACTATTGGTGCCTATATCTCTAAAATTTGGGTATGGGAATGGGGCAAGCAGACCTTTACAGGTATAAGTAGTGTTATTGGTGGTCTTGCCGTAGTGGTTTTAGGATTGATTCTATATAAGCATATAATTATGGCTCTATCGGCTCCGTTTATGAGTCCGGTTTCTGAAAAAATTGAGGCACATTTATCAGGGATACCTTTATCAGAATCTCATCATCATAGAACCACTAGTTTTGGACAACAGTTATGGAGAGGAATTAGAATAAATATTAGAAATTTATTTAAAGAATTATTGTTTACTATTCCTATTTTGTTATTGAGCTTTATTCCAGTTGTTAATATTATTTCTACGGTATTATTATTTTTAATTCAGGCTTATTATGCCGGATTCGGAAATATGGATTATACCCTTGAACGTCACTTCAATTATAAAGAAAGTTTAAATTTTGTAAGTAAACATAAGGGACTAGCTATTGGAAATGGTATTATATTTATGCTGTTTTTGTTAATTCCGGTACTTGGCGTTATTTTAGTTTTGCCATTTTCAGTTACTGCTGCTTCAATAAAAACGGTAGAACAATTAAAAAAAATTAAATAATTTATCCTACAAGGTATGAAAGACTTTATAGGAGAACACGACAATATGAAAGAAAAATTTTATCAATATATACAATCCCTACAAGATATTATATGCCATAAACTTCAAGAAGTTGATGGTAAAGCGAATTTTCAAGAGGATATTTGGAAACGTGCGGAAGGTGGTGGAGGTAGAACTAGAGTCATTGAAAATGGCAATGTTTTTGAAAAAGGAGGGGTTAATATTTCAGCAGTTCATGGGGAATTGCCGGAAACAATGCGAAAACATTTTGATGTGAAAGAAGGCGATTTCTTTGCCTGTGGATTGAGTTTGGTGTTACATCCTAAAAACCCTTTTGTATCAACAGTTCATGCCAACTGGCGTTATTTTGAAATGTATAATAAAAAAGGAGAAATTGTTGATAGTTGGTTTGGTGGAGGTCAAGATCTAACGCCTTATTATCTCTTTGAAGAAGATGCCAAGCATTTTCACCAAGTGTGTAAAACAGCATGTGATAAACATAATCCAAATTTTTATCCCAATTATAAAAAACGTTGTGATGAATATTTTTACAATACACATCGTAATGAAGCAAGAGGTATAGGTGGTTTGTTCTTTGATTACTGTAAAGAATCTGATAATATGTCCATGCAAAATTGGTATGATTTTGTTAGTGAAGTTGGAGATAGTTTTTTAGAAGCTTATGTACCTATTGTTGAGCGTAGAAAGGCATTAAATTACACAGATAAGCATAGAACCTGGCAAGAAATTCGTCGTGGCCGTTATGTAGAATTCAATTTGGTTCATGATAAAGGTACACTTTTTGGTCTCAAAACAAACGGACGTATTGAAAGTATACTTATGAGTCTACCACCACATGTGCAGTGGGTGTATGATCATCATCCTGAAGCAGGAAGTGAAGAAGAAAAACTAGTAAAAGTTTTAGAAAAACCTAAGGAATGGGATTAAAATTTAAGGTTTTAATAATTTAATGTAATCCATCATAGATTAAAATATTAATTTAATAAACTAACATTTTAATATTTTATACATTTGCAGAATACATTATAAATTTATCTAATGGCTAAATTTGAACTAAAACTGCCTAAAATGGGCGAAAGTGTTGCTGAGGCAACCATTACTTCTTGGTTAAAAGAAGTAGGTGATACCATTGAGTTAGATGAGGCAATTGTAGAAATTGCAACCGATAAAGTAGACTCTGAAGTGCCAAGTGAAGTAGAGGGTGTTTTAATTAAAAAATTATTTGAAGTTGATACGGTTGTAAAAGTTGGTGAGACCTTGGCGATAATAGAAATTGATGGTAGCGATTCAGTAGAAGAGGATCAGGTACAATCTGTTAAAATAGAAGAACCCAAAGAAGCCGCTGTTATTGAAAAAACAATGGTTGATGCTACTGCAATTAAGGAGGACGTTCCTGTAGATACTAATTCTCCATCAGTCAAATTTTATTCTCCTTTGGTAAAAACCATTGCTAAAAAGGAAAATGTAACGCTAGAAGAATTAGAAGCTATTATAGGTACTGGTAAAGACAAAAGGGTTACCAAAAATGACATATTAGAGTATATAGAAAATAGAGGAAAGGTGGCACCTAATAAGATTACGCAACCAGTATCTACTAGCAATAATACAAGCACTCAGGTTAATGAAACTAAAACTGCTACACCGACTTCAGTAAATGGTCAAGATGAGATAATAGAAATGACCAGAATGGGTAAATTAGTAGCTCAGCATATGGTGAATTCTGTGCAGACTTCAGCTCATGTTCAATCGTTTATAGAAGTTGACGTTACTAAAATTGTCAATTGGAGAAACAGGATTAAAGACAATTTTCATGCTAGAGAAGGTGAGAAAATTACATTCACACCTATTTTTATGGAAGCAGTAGCAAAAGCTATTAAAGACTATCCAATGATTAATATTTCTGTAGATGGTGATCGTGTAATCAAAAAGAAAAATATCAATTTAGGAATGGCCGCGGCATTGGCAGATGGTAATTTAATTGTACCGGTAATAAAAAATGCCGATCAGTTAAATTTAGTTGGTATGACCAAGGCAGTAAACGATTTAGCATTACGAGCTAGAAATACTCAGTTAAAACCAGAAGATATTCAAGACGGAACTTATACCGTAACCAATGTCGGTGGTTTTGGTAGTATTATGGGAACACCTATAATCAACCAACCTCAAGTAGCTATTTTGGCATTAGGTGCTATTAGAAAAATACCCGCTGTTATTGAAACTTCTGAAGGAGATTTTATTGGTATCCGTCATAAGATGTTCCTTTCTCATTCTTATGATCATCGTGTTGTAAATGGTGCTCTTGGCGGAATGTTTGTAAAGCGTGTAGCTGAGTATTTAGAGGGGTTTGATGTAGATAGAGAGTTTTAATCTTAAATATTCAGGGCAATTTTCAAACACCATATAACAAATACACCTCAATTCTCAATGGCCTAAATTGCTTGGAATTTGTTTTTAAAAATTTGAGATTTTATCCTTTCATCTTTTGTATCTTTGGGTTTTAATTATAATTATGGAATTAAAACTTACAAAACCAATTGTCTTTTTTGATCTGGAAACTACAGGTATTAATATTGCCAATGATAGAATTGTAGAAATTTCTATACTAAAAGTCTATCCCAATGGTAATAAAGAAAGTAAAACTTGGTTGGTAAATCCTGAAATGAAAATCCCAAAAGAAGTTACGGAAATTCATGGTATAACGGATGAAAAGGTGGCTAAAGAACCTACTTTTGCAGATTTGGCAAAAGAAATTAATAGGTTAATTGAAGGTAGTGATTTAGCTGGTTTTAATTCTAACCGATTCGATATTCCACTTTTAGCAGAAGAATTTTTACGTGTTGGTGTGGATTTTGATATGAAAAATAGAGTAGGTGTAGATGTTCAGGTAATTTATCATAAAAAAGAACAACGTACACTAGGTGCCGCATATCAATACTATTGTGGAAAAAGCCTAGAGAATGCACATTCTGCCGAGGCAGATACCAATGCAACTTATGAAATATTAAAAGCTCAGCTAGATAGATATGATGATTTAGAAAATGATATTAAATTTTTAAACGAGTATTCATCTCATAAAAAAAGAGCCGATTTTGCAGGCTTTTTAATGTTTAACGAAAAAGATGAAGAAATTTTTACCTTTGGAAAATATAAAGGTAAAAAAGTTGTCGATGTTTTAGAAAAAGATAAAGGGTATTATTCATGGATTCAAAAAGCCGATTTTCCTTTATATACCAAAAAAGTATTAACAGCTATAAAATTGCGTAGTTTTAATAATAAATTAGATTAAAATAGTAGTCAATTATAGAAATCGTAGAAACTTTATATTCTTAGATTTTTTAAAAAAACGAAAATGATAACCAGTAAATATACTATAGAATTTAAAAGATGTTTGTAGATTTTAAATTATTGCCAGATACCTCGAGAGTTTGGATATACCAAGCCGAAAGAGAATTTACAGAAAATGAATTAGAACATATTTCAGATAAATTATACACTTTTGTTACCCATTGGAAACGTCATGGAGACGATTTAAAGGCCTCCTTTAAAATTGAATATAATCAGTTTATAGTTTTGGCTGTAGATGAAAATTATAATGATGTTTCTGGTTGTTCCATTGATGCTTCGGTTTATATCATTAGAGAACTAGAAAAAGAATTTAACCTAGATCTATTGAATAAAATGATAGTATCTTTTAAAGATGGTGTCAATATCAATACAGTTTCTTTAAAAGATTTTAAGGACTATGCAAAGTTGGAGAAAATAAATGCTGATACCATCGTTTTTAATAATATGGTAGAATCTAAAGCCAATCTAAAATCTGACTGGGAAGTTAAGGCTGGTAAAAGTTGGCATGCAAAATTTTTGGTATCTTAAGTAATCTTTACAATTCCTTTTTATTTATGAAGTTTAAATTATTTCTTCTTATTTTTCTTTTTACATATGCATTTGTTGAGGCTCAGGATGAAGATCCTTTGGCAAAAGCCGATACTTATGGTCAACAAGTATGGGTAGACAGTATTTTAAAATCTATGACCATTGATCAAAAAATTGGTCAGTTATTTATGATACAAGCTTATTCAAATAGAGATGCACAACATCAAGCAGATGTGGTTAGTCTCATTAAAAAATACAAAGTTGGAGGGCTCGTGTTTTTTCAAGGTACGCCTAAAAAACAAGCGGAAATGACCAACTACTTTCAAAGTATTTCTAAAATGCCTTTATTAATTGGTTTTGACGGAGAATGGGGATTAAATATGCGTTTGGATAATACTTATCGTTTTCCATGGAATATGACCTTAGGAGCTATACAAGATGAAAGTCTAATTGAGGAGTTTGGTGTTATGTTAGGTAAACACCATAAACGGATGGGAATTCATGTTAATTTTGCCCCTGTGGTTGATGTGAATGTAAATCCCAATAACCCAATAATAGGCAATCGATCTTTTGGAGAAGACCCCAAGAATGTTGCTTCAAAGGCTATTGCTTTTGTTAAAGGTATGCAAAGTGAGAATGTATTAGCAAATGCCAAACATTTTCCCGGTCATGGAGATACTGATGTAGATTCTCATACCGCCTTACCTTCTATTCCCTTTTCTTTACAACGCTTAGATTCTGTAGAGTTACATCCTTATAAAGAATTATTCAAAAATGGTTTAGCAAGTATTATGGTAGCACATTTAAGTGTTCCGGCATATGAACCTAATACCAGTTTACCATCTTCATTGTCAAAAAATATCATCACTGATCTCCTTAAAGAAAAATTAGGATTTAAAGGATTGATTTTTACAGATGCATTAAATATGAAAGGTGCTGCAAATTTTTCAACATCCGCTGAAATCAATTTAGAGGTAATCAAAGCCGGTAATGATATATTGTTAATGCCTGAAGATGTTCCCGGATCATTTGAAAAATTAAAACAAGCTGTTTTAGATAGTACCATTAC
>DEIV01000058.1 GCA_002352665.1 Flavobacteriaceae bacterium UBA2765 | reverse complement strand
AGAGGTTGAATTGCAAAAATCAAAATATCGCGATTTATATTATTTAAACTATATATTCACTTTTAAAAACACACCTCAAGAAAAATTTAAATCACATATATACTCAAGGTATGGAATTAAATCAAAAGTTTTAGATTTAGAAAATGATTTAGTAAATGAAAAAAGATTGGTTCTATTTGAAAAAATGATTAACGAATTAGTTATAACAAAAATTAATCCAGTAAATACCATTAAAGATATTTTAGAAATAATAAAAGAAAGATCCGCTGCAAAAAATATGTTATCAAAAACATTTAAAGAACATTTTGGTATTAAAGATTAGATACCTGACACTAGTGAAATTTTCAACCCGTAACTTTTAACCAATTTGGGTAAAGGGTCATTACTGCTATAGCTACACAATATGCAACAAAAGCTTTTAAAAAAAGCTAATTTTTACAACGCTTATTACAAAAAAACAGTAACCATGGGTGAACTATTTGATTTTTCAACATATGACAAATGGAATACGCGAGGGTGGAAATTAAATAATGGGGGGTTTTATAGTAAAAATTTTAAATTTGGCGATGAAATGATGAATGCCATTGTTGGGGGAGAGCATACTAGTAAGTTTATCACAAATGGAGTTGGAACAAAATATTATAATAGTGGTTTTGATATTAGATTATTTGATAGTGGTTATTACAGCTCCACCTATTTGGCAAGATTACGTTTTTCGTCCAATAACAAATGGTCATACAATATACTTCGTTATATTAATGATTTTACTAAATTCTAAAAAATGAAACATGCTAGTTTTAAAATTTTCCATCAGAAGAATACTATTATATTTTGCTTATTATTTTTACTTTTTATTAAATGTTCACTAAAAAAAGATGCTTTATCTAATGATGAATACACCACCAGACTACAAAAAGATTTAACTATTGAACAGGTAAATTCAATTGATAGTTTGGTAAAACAGTTTGATTTACATTTAAAAAAAAAGTACCCAACAACTATAGAACCTGAAATAAGGATAAAAAATTATCTTCATAACTTAATTTCTTCTTATCAGAAGAATGATTTCAAATCTTTACAAGACAGTAATACATATATTTTACCTGTTATAAAATCTTTTAAAAATAATGGTTTATTAAAAGAAATATGGATACCTCTAAATTCAAAATATATCCCTTTGGATAAAGTCAAAAAATGGTCAGATTCCATTGAAAAAATTGAAATATCATCAGGCGAGTTATCAGAGCTTGAAGAGCTTGAAGAGCTTGAAATAATAGAAACTCCTATTATAGAAATAAAGGATGGTTTAATTACAAATAGTTATAAAGAAAAAGTTAAAGACCAAATAAATATTAAGTACCAATTAAATTTTCATGGTTTGTATTATTATGCACTTTACAAAGCATCTTCTAATTCTGATTCTAAAATAAAAGAGTACATTTCTAGCCGAATTTATGCTAGAGATATTACTCCATTATTGCCTTTAATTAGTATTGATAAATCGTTTGATCATAAAGAAATAAATAACACATTATTAAAAATAATCTTAGTAACCGAATTTGTTTTGCCCATTTATTTAAATGAAGAATATATAGACAAAACTTCTTTGCATTGAGAAGGCTATAAATTTATGATGTTGTAATAAAAATTTGATGCTCTACTGACAAGGTTCAGGTTACTAATCTTTTAACTTGATAAGTAATTTTATTTTCCAGTCATCAATTCCTTTATTTTTTGATATACCAAATCTGTTTCCCAACCTCTGTATAATAAATAATCAGCTAATTTTTTTCTTTTTTTATAAGGATTTGATTCTTTAATTGCATCAAATCTTTTTTGAGCTAATTGATTAAATGTTTTATAATATTTAACCTCATCAATTTCTGTTAAAGCTGATTTTATATTATAGGCAGAAATATATCTAAATTTGAGTTCTCTAACAATACGTACTTTTCCCCATTTTTTGATATTAAATTTGCCCCTTGCAAAAGCTTTTGAAAATCGCTCTTCATTTAAGAAATTATGCTTTAATAAATGTAAAATAATTTGCTCTTTTGCCAGGGGTATCAAGTTCATTTCAAATAATTTATTTTCAACTTCTTTATGACAACGTTCTTGGTAAGCACAATAATTTTCCATCTTTTTTTGTGCCTCTTCAACAGTATATGATTTATTGTTTTTGTTCATTTTTAGCAAAGGTAAATGTTTCGTTGTTAAAACTTAAGCAAAAAAAAACCTACAATTTATAATTGTAGGTTTTTTGATATAATACTACCTTATTTGATCTCTTTATCATTTGCATCAAAGAAATGATATTCAAGATATTGGTAAGCATCTCTTGGTATAACTTTAATCCACTTTTTGTATTTAAAAAACCATTTTTGTTGAATTGAGGGCATCCCCTTTTTAAGATAAGATTCTACAAAAGAATGTGCATGAAGCGTTATTCCTTTTTTAGATTTTTCTATAATTCTTTCTAAATGATTTTCAATTTTATCTATCAATATTATTGGTGCCTCGACCTCACCATTAATATTTGGGTTTTCTTCTTGTGTTTTAATAACCATTTCTGGTCTTACGCGTTGTCTGGTAATTTGAACCAAACCGAATTTACTAGGTGGTAATATTTTATGCTTAGTCCTATTTGACTTCATCTCATTTCTTAAATGGTCATAAAGTTTTTGTCTATGACTTGCTGCATGCATGTCTATAAAATCAACCACAATAATTCCGCCCATATCACGCAATTGCAGCTGACGTGCAATTTCTGAAGCTGCTATTAGGTTTACCTCTAATGCCGTATCTGCTTGCGAATTTGCTTTATTAGAACGATTGCCACTATTAACATCAATTACATGTAATGCTTCTGTGTGTTCAATTACTAAATATGCTCCTTTTGGCATAGATACCGTACGACCAAATGCAGTTTTTATCTGTTTTTCAATACCAAATTTTTCAAAAATTGGCACCTTAGATTTGTACAGTTTCACAATAGATAATTTATTTGGAGCAATTCGTTTTATATAATCTTTAAGTTCTTCTAATAATTCCTTATCATCAGTAATTATACTGGTAAATGAATCATCAAAAATATCTCTAAGAATAGAAGAAGCTCTATTTAATTCAGACAATACTTTTGCCGGAGCTTGGGCATTAAGCAATTGTTTACTCATGTTTACCCATCTCTGTACCGAGTTTTGTAAATCTCTATCTAACTCAGCAACTTTAATACCCTCGGCCACAGTTCTTAAAATAACCCCAAAGCCTTTGGGTTTAATACTTTTTGCAAGTCGTTTTAATCTTTCTTTTTCTTTATTATTGGATATCTTTTGAGATACCGAAACTCTATCTGAAAAAGGAACTAATACCAAATATCTACCTGCAATAGAAAGTTCAGAGCTAATTCGAGGCCCCTTTGTAGATATTGGTTCTTTAACAACTTGTACTAATAAATTTTGACCAGTTTTTATAACTTGATCAATGGATCCATTTTTATTTATGTCTTTTTCTAAATGGAAATCTTTAAAAGTGAATTCTTTTAGTTTACCTGTGCTTGTTAACTTAGTGTATTTATTTAAAGATAATAATTGTGGTCCTAAATCGTGATAATGTAAAAAGGCATCTTTTTCACTTCCTACATTTACAAATGCCGCATTTAACCCTGATAATGTTTTTTTAATTTTAGCTAAAAATATATCGCCAACATTAAAATTATTATCACTTGTTTCTTTATGTAACTCATTAAGTCTTCCATCTTTTAATAAGGCAAAATCTATATCAGAGGAATTTGATCTAATTATTAATTCTGTTTTCACTCTGCATAAGTTTTGTATCTACACTATAAATTTATAATGCAGATGGATTAAAAAAATTGTTTACAGGTTATGTAACCCGAAGAAATTTGCATTTTGCAAATTTCAATTTCAAAGAACGATTCTTGTTTCAAAAGAAAAAATAGCTTAAGCTATTTTTTCTTTTTGTGTCTATTTTGTCTACTTCTTTTTTTACGCTTATGTGTAGATATTTTACTGCGTTTTCTTTTTTTACCACTTGGCATAATCTTCGGTCTGTTTTATTATAAATAATTTATTTTACTCCTACATTCTTTTTAACACCTTCAACAAAAACTTTTGCTGGTTTAAATGAAGGAATATTATGAGCTGGAATTTTTATAGTAGTATTTTTAGAAATATTTCTTCCTGTTTTTTCCGCTCTCTTTTTAATAATAAAGCTACCAAAACCTCTTAAATAAACATTTTCATTACTTTCAAGTGATCCTTTTACTTCTTTCATAAAGTCTTCTACAACTCTCAATACATCAGCCTTTTCAATTCCAGACTTTTCTGAAATACTGGCTACAATCTCTGCTTTTGTCATTCTAATTTATTTTAATATTATTATCCGTATATTTTAGGGTGGCAAAGATAAAACAATTTAATCAATTTTAACTAGCCAATCGATTTAAATTTAACTAGATAAAAGGTGTATTATTGCATGACCTTTTAAAATTATGCAATTTTCTAAACAATTAATTTACTGGTATTTACAAAACAAGCGAAATTTACCTTGGCGAGAGACCAAAAATCCCTATCATATATGGGTGTCAGAAATTATCCTACAACAAACTAGGGTGAATCAAGGCTTAGATTATTACAAAAAATTTATTTCCCATTTTCCTACTTACCATGAACTAGCTGCCGCAGATGAAAATACTGTTCTAAAATTATGGCAAGGTTTAGGTTATTATTCTAGAGCAAGAAATCTTCATTTTTCAGCAAAATATATCGTTAATAAATTGAATGGTAAATTTCCTAACAACTACAAAGACCTCTTAAAACTTAAAGGTGTTGGGGACTATACGGCATCAGCCATTGCCTCTATTTGCTTTAACGAACCTACTGCTGTTGTAGACGGAAATGTCTATAGAGTATTGGCTCGTTATTTTGGTATAAAGACTCCTATCAATAGCACCAATGGAATTAAAGAATTTAAGCATTTGGCTCAAGAATTAATAGACTATCAACAACCAGCCACATTCAATCAAGCTATTATGGAGTTTGGAGCTATTCAATGCAAACCTAAAAATCCTGATTGTAATATTTGTCCTTTAAACAATAGTTGCATAGCCTTACAAAAAAAAGAAATAGACATTCTCCCTGTCAAGGATAAAAAACTTACCATCAAAAAAAGATATTTTAATTACCTGATAATTATAGACCCACAGAACAAAACTAAAATACAACAGCGTAGCAAGAAAGGTATTTGGCAAAATTTATATGAATTTCCTTTGATAGAAACTTCAAAAGAAATTAATTTAAAAGAATTACTTGCTACAAAAGATTTTCATCAGTTTATAAAGGGCAATTCATATACTATTACACTTTTTAACAAAGCCCAGACAGTTCACAAATTGACACATCAACAATTATTTACAAAATTTTGGATTATTTCAACAGATCAAGCAGTTACAAATGGAATTTCATGGGAAGAGTTTGAAAAATATCCTGTACCAATACTTTTACATAATTTTGTAGAAAAGTTTAAATGACTTCAATATAAGCACAATTTTTTTCATTATCTTTGAATAATAATTTAGAATAAAATGGCAGGTACGTTAAATAAAGTAATGCTGATTGGACACCTTGGTGATGAAGTGAAAATGCATTATTTTGATGGTGGAAATTCAATAGGTAGATTTCCTATTGCAACAAATGAAACTTATACCAATCGTCAAACTAATGAAAGAATTACTACTACTGAATGGCATAATGTAGTGGTAAGGAATAAATTAGCTGAAATTTGTGAAAAATATTTAAGCAAAGGTGATAAAGTTTATGTTGAAGGGCGAATAAAAACACGTCAATGGGATGATCAAAGTGGCAATAAAAGATACACTACTGAAATTCATGCTACTGAAATGACTTTTTTAACAACTAAAAAGGATTTAGACAAAAGTAGCTCACCTAAGCCTGACAATACAAAGCCTAAAGAAGCTTCTCACGAAAATGATGATAATTTACCTTTTTAAGTTTAATTAAACAGCATATCATTGGACCCTGAACCCTTGAGTTTATTTTTATCAATTATTATTAATTGGCCTCTAGCTATCGGTTTATTAGCTCTTTTTATTTTACTTTTGATCTCCGCTATGATTTCCGGTTCTGAAATTGCCTTCTTCTCTCTATCTAAAAATATGTTAGAGCAATCAGATCAATCTAATAAAACTTTATTGGTTGTTCAACAACTAGAACGTCCTAAAAAATTATTGGCCACTATTTTAATTACCAATAATTTTATCAATATTTTAATTGTTTTATTATTTGCCTATTTGGGTGAATATCTTTTTAATGGAATTGCGTCAACAAAATTTCGCTTTATTATTGAAGTCGTACTAATAACATTTTTAATTCTCTTATTTGGTGAAGTATTGCCAAAAGTATACGCCAATAGAAATGCTCTAAAATTTGCATCTTTTATGGTTGTTCCTGTAAAGATTTTAAATGTAATACTTACACCTTTAAGTGTTCTTCTTATGAACTTAACTAGTATTGTAGAAAAAAGATTAGGTAAAAAAAATTCAGATTTATCTGTAGAAACATTATCGCAAGCCTTAGAGTTAACTTCTGAAGAAGGTACTTCTAAAGAAGAACAAAAAATATTAAAGGGCATTGTTACTTTTGGAAACACTGAGACCGTACAAGTAATGTGTCCAAGAACTGATGTTTTTGCCTTACCGGATATTGATAATTTTACTGACGTTGTTCAGAAAATTATTAAAAATGGACATTCCAGAATACCTGTCTACCATGAAAGTATTGATGATATAATTGGTGTATTATATGCCAAGGATCTACTGCCACATCTCAACAAAAAAACATTCCAATGGAAAAAAGTATTAAGAACTCCTTTTTTTATACCTGAAAATAAAAAATTAGATGACTTATTGAAAGAGTTTCAAGAAATGAAAAACCATTTGGCTATTGTAGTAGATGAATATGGCGGCACATCTGGTATTGTAACTCTAGAAGATGTTATTGAAGAAATTGTAGGAGACATAAGTGATGAATTTGATGATGATGACTTAGCATATTCTAAAATTGATGAATACAATTATGTGTTTGAAGGTAAAATAGCTCTAAAAGATTTTTACAAAGTTTTAAATATAGAGGACTCCATTTTTGAAGATCATAAAGGGGAAGCAGAAACTTTGGCAGGATTTATATTAGAAATTAATGAAAAATTTCCAAAAAGAAATGATGTTATTCTTTTTAATGATTTTACCTTTAACATTGAAGTTCTAGACAAAAAAAGGATCAAACAAATTAAAGTTACCATACCTAATGAATAAAGCAATATCATACAGTAATACTCGGTGGTTACTACGCAAGTCGCAATCCATTATTATTTTTTCCTTACTTATACTAACCTCTTGCAATAAAGATACACTACCAAAGCCTAAAGCATTTTTAGATCTTAATTATAAAGAGACTACTTACACCAATTTCAAATCAGATTGTCCTTATAAATTTGAAATTTCTAGTCAAGTAACAACAAGTCTCAATGAAAAATGCTGGGTTAATTTAAAATACCCTCAATTAAAAGCTTCTGTAAACATTACCTATAGAAAAGTTGAGAATAATCTAGACGAATTGCTACGAGAATCTGAAAAATTAACTTATAAACATGCCATAAAAGCAGATGGTATTAGTGCTAAGCCCTATGAAAATTTCGAAACAAAAACCTATGGAGCTCTTTCTGAAGTAACCGGAAATGCTGCTTCTCCAATTCAATTTCATTTAACGGACAGCTCCCAACATTTTATTACTGGAGCCTTATATTTTGAAGTGCAACCCAATTACGATTCTATCTTGCCTGCCATAAAATATATTGAAAAAGATATCAAACACATTATGGAAACCATAAGGTGGAAATAAATTATCAAGGATTAAAAAGAACTCAGATTTAAGCAACTACAATTGACAGATCAAAATTATAAATTCACAAGAACAATTAGAATTTGGTTAATTATAGGTTTGGTAATGCTTATTGGTCAAGTAATATTAGGTGGTATAACTAGATTAACCGGTTCTGGATTGTCAATTACACGTTGGGATATTGTTAGCGGCATCATTCCTCCATTAAACACTGCTCAATGGCAAGAAGCATTTGAACTTTACAAACAGACCCCTCAATACCATAAAATAAATTCACACTTTGATTTAAGCGATTTTAAGTTTATTTATTTCTGGGAATATTTCCATAGGCTATGGGTAAGAATTCTAGGGTTTATTTTTTTAATTCCATTTATCGTCTTTATTGTTCGAAAACAAATCAATTTTTACTTGGTAAAGAGATTATTTTTGGTGGTATTTTTCACGGCACTTACTGCCTCTGCCGGATGGATAATGGTAAAAAGCGGATTGATAAATAGACCTTGGGTCAATGCATATAAACTAAGTCTACATTTTATATTGGCTACTGTTAGTATTGGGTTCATGACCAAAGCCGTTGCAGATGTTTACAATTATAAAAGTGATAAAAAGAAGCATGATTCAAAAAGTTTACTAGTCTTAGTCTTTATTACCTTCACTCAAATGGTATTTGCAGGTTTAATGGCAGGTATGAAAGCCGGTTTATATTTTCCTTCTTGGCCGGATATGAATGGTTATTTTATACCTGAAGTATTACAAAATGCAAAGAACTGGAACTGGCATAATTTGACAAATTATGACACTTATATTTTTGCTCCAGCATTGATACAATTCATTCATAGATTGTTGGCGTATCTATTACTAATTTTAAC
The DNA here is from genome assembly GCA_002352665.1 of Flavobacteriaceae bacterium UBA2765. Taxonomy (GTDB): domain Bacteria; phylum Bacteroidota; class Bacteroidia; order Flavobacteriales; family Flavobacteriaceae; genus Aureibaculum. The sequence goes on along the minus strand of DEIV01000058.1, from coordinate 3,429 downwards.
GATATCAATATATTTAAAGTATCGTAAACAAACATCAAAATTGACTCAATTCTGGTTAAGTACGATAACTATTTTGGTTGTAGTGCAAATACTATTAGGTGTACTTACTGTATTAAATATAAAACCGGGAATTCCTTTAACATATGGTGTATTGCACCAATTGGTAGGTGTGCTCTTTTTTATAAGCACTTTGTTCTTATATTTTACCACTAGAGATAATACCAATTTAGCATCAAAATGTAGCATATAATTGTGTTTCTTTTTCGTCCATATTTCAATATAAAATAGAACCGTAACGAATGCTATGCTTATATTTTATTTTTCATCTGAACAAAAAATAATTCAAATTATTAATACGGCATTTTAAAGTTAAACTGTATACCAAGACAATCATCTAGTTTTTGAGCATAAAAAAAGCTTCTATAAAATATAGAAGCTTTTTTATAAGTTCTTGTTGTTAAGAATTAGTTTTTCACTGCATCTTTAACGTCTTCAACTTTTTCTTTGGCAGCATCAACTGCATCCTCAGCACCTTCTTTTACTGTATCAACAGCATCTCCTGCTTTAGCTTTAACAGAATCAGCAACTTCAACAGCCGCATCTTTAACTTCTTCTACAGCATCTCCTGCAGCATCAGCAGCATCTCCTGCTACTTCTTCTACACCATCAACAGCATCTCCTGCTTTGTCTTTTGCTTCTTTACAAGAAACTGCAATTAAACTTACTAAAGCAATTGCTAATAATCCTTTAATTAATTTCATTTGTTTTAAATTTAGATTTTTAATACGTTAACGAAACGCAAAATAACCAATAATATTTTATACTAACAAAAAAAAGTGTGTTTTTTTTATTCTGATTTTATTATTTCAGATACTTTATAAAGATCTCCTCCCGCAATTTGTTCAACAACCTTAACAATTTGACTTTCAGATATCTTATTCGCATCAAACTCAACAACTCCATTTTTATTTTCAAAATTAACTTCGGCAAACTTCACACCTTCAGTTTTTGACAGTTTCGACTGAATAGTTCTGGCACAGCCTATCTCACAAGTCATTCCCTCTATGTTTAAGGCAACCTTCTTCAAATCAGCATCAGCAGAAATCTCATTTTTTTCTGTAGCTTTAACCTCAATGGTATTCTCGCCCGCTTTCTTTTCACAAGAGTAAAAAAACATTACCAAGGTAAACAAGGCAATAACAATTTTTAAATTTTTCATTATTATTATTATTTAATGGACAAATTTATACTTTTTAATATAATTTATCTCAATTTTGCTGGTATTATTTGAATTATGAAAAAAGAACGGCTTCGTTGGATTATCTTAATTGTACTTGCCTTAATCTGGGGTAGTTCATTTATTTTAATAAAAAAAGCCTTAATTGGGCTCACTCCCGTTCAAGTTGGAGCTTTAAGAGTTTTAATCACCTCTATTACCTTACTTATTATTGGCTTTAAAAGTTTATGGTTAATCAATAAAAAACAGTGGTTTTATATTACTATTACCGCATTTGTGGGGGTATTCTTTCCCGCCTTCCTATTTTCATTTGCCATAACAAACATCGATAGCTCTGTTGCCTCCATTCTTAATTCTTTAACCCCCTTAAATACGCTAACTGTTGGTATTCTATTTTTCAGTTACTCTTTTAAAAAACATAAATTAACAGGTGTTGTTATAGGCTTAATTGGCACTGTACTCCTGATATATAAAGGTACATCAATAAACACAAACCAAAACTATTGGTATGCATTATTACCGGTTATTGCATCTATAGGTTATGCATTCAATGTAAATATTTTAAAAAAGCACTTATCTGATATTAGTGCATTATCAATTACTACAGGAAATTTTGTATTGTTGATTATACCTTCTTTATTAGTTCTCTATTTTTCAAATTTTCATACAACTTTTCAATTCGATCAAACAACTTATCTTCCATTACTTTATTTAACAATCTTAGCCATTGTTGGTACGGCCTATGCCCATTTATTATTTAACCGGTTAATTAAAATATCATCTCCATTATTTTCTTCTTCAGTTACTTATTTAATTCCAGTAATAGCGGTTATTCTTGGCCTTATGGATGGTGAATATTTATCCTTAATTCAGTTTACAGGTGGCGTATTAATCCTCTTGGGTGTATATTTTACCAACCGTAGATAAAAAACTACCAAATAAGTCCTTGTCTATTTATAAAATTGAAGTATATTTGCACTCATTTTTAATTAAGCGAATAAAATATAAACTTATGTATGCAATTGTAGAGATAGCAGGGCAGCAATTTAAAGTTGCGAAAGACCAGAAGGTATTTGTACATCGTTTACAAGATAAAGAAGGTTCAAAAATTACTTTTGACAATGTTCTTTTATTGGATGATGGCAAAATAACCCTAGGCGCCCCGGCTATAGAAGGTGCAGCAGTGACTGCCAAAATTTTAAAACACCTTAAAGGTGATAAAGTAATCGTTTTTAAGAAAAAACGCAGAAAAGGTTATAAGGTAAAGAATGGCCATCGTCAGTCCTTATCTGAGATTCAGATTGAAAGTATAGTAGCAAGTGGTGCTAAAAAGGCTCCAGCCAAAAAAGTTGAAGCGAAAAAAACTGAAGCGAAAAAAGCAACTCCTGCTCCTACAGTTAAAGCCGAAGCTAAGAAAAAAGTTGCTCCTAAAGCTGTAGCTAAAAAAGCTCCTGCTAAAGCAACAAAAGCTGATGATTTAAAGAAAATTGAAGGTATTGGGCCTAAAATTGCCGAATTATTTGTTACTGCTGGAATTGATACTTTTGCTAAATTAGCCAAAGCTCCTCAAAAAGATTTGAAAGCTATTTTGGAAGCTGCTGGTTCAAGATATGCTTCTAAAAATCCCGGATCATGGCCAAAACAAGCTAAAATGGCTGCTGGCGGCAAATGGGATGAATTAAAAAAATGGCAAGATGAAACTAAAGGTGGTATTGAAAAGTAATACCTATAAAAATATTTAACAATCATACTTGTCGGCAGACAGGTTTAAAACTATAAATCATGGCACATAAAAAAGGTGTAGGTAGTTCTAAGAACGGTAGAGAATCAGAATCGAAACGACTTGGCGTTAAAATTTTTGGAGGTCAAGGTGCTATTGCCGGTAATATTCTTATCCGTCAAAGAGGGACAACGCATCATCCTGGTGAAAATGTATATATGGGTAAAGACCATACATTACACGCTAAAGTTGATGGTATTGTAAAATTTACTAAGAAACGAAATAACAGATCTTATGTTTCTATTATACCAATAGAAGCTTAGTATTATTTAAAATAAAAATATAAGCCCTTACTTGTTAATTAGTAAGGGCTTTTTTATTTTATAAACCCAATTAACTTTTTCCTGTTTTCGACATAAATTTCCCACCAAAAAGGTAATATTCTGTAAGTAAGCTATTTAATTATAAAAAA
>DEIV01000137.1 GCA_002352665.1 Flavobacteriaceae bacterium UBA2765 | reverse complement strand
ATACTTACGTTGAAATAGGACATAAAAAAGGAAATGTGGTTATCATAATAGAGTAAAACAAAGACCAAAAACAAATATGGCTTTGTAATATAAGATAGCATGTATTTATCTTAGCTGAAATAATAAATTTAAGTATTGAGAAATAAAATCAGTTCACAATTCGTCAACATAAAACATTTGGACTTATCTGCTTATGCTGACATTTATTTAACATTCCAATTCGCAGATTTTAAAATGATATTTATAATTATACAATTTGATTAACTTTACAAATAATCTTTACACAAGATAGATAGTGAACAATTCAAAATTGTCGTTTAAATGAACAGAGATATAATAGACATAAATGACTTTACCATTTTAGTTGAAACTGCTTCAAGCAACAAAGAAATTATTGATACTTGCTATTTTGATGAATCTGTAATTGCAGTTGCCTTTTATGGTTCAGGAAATGTAGATCTAACCGTAAAATATGGTGACAAACATAAAGAGTTTAAACGTACTAAAGGCTTGGCACTTTCATTTTATGCAGATGAGAATGTCGAATTTATTCATACAGTATCTGCCTCAAAACCATTAGAAAGCTTAGTAATAGCAACTGCTACAAACCTACTAGATAATCTACCCAATCAAGAAGGTGAATTGTTTGGACAAATGCTCAATCAATTGGTCCATCCTTCAGATCACTATGTGGAAGGACCAAGTTTTATTATGACCCCTGAAATGCAAAATATTGTAGATTCCTTATTTAATATTCAATACGAAGGAAAAACTAAAATGATGTTCTTTCGAAGTCAAATAACGGTGTTGCTTTCTCATTTTTTTGGTCAATTAGCTAGTTTGGGAACAGAAAAAATAAAGACTACTGAACGTGAGAAGCTGAATCAAGCGAAAGATATTTTATTAAATAATTTGGATAGTCCGCCCTCCCTAAATGAGATCTCTAAACAAATTGGTCTAAACACTTTTAAATTGAAAAGGGACTTTAAACAATTTTTTGGTGTACCGGTTTTTAAATATCTTCAAAATGAACGACTGACTTTAGCTCACAAAATGATTCGAAATGAGGAAGTAACGGTTCAAGAAGCTGCATGGCATGTTGGTTATGACAGTCTTAGTTCATTCTCAAATGCTTTTGATAAAAAATTTGGTTATCGCCCAAGTCAAATTAAGTAAGAGACTGTTTTGAAATATGTGATTGGAATTTTTAGAGACCACTCTTGATGCAGAACAAGGCAAAATTTTGAAGCATAGCAGAGCTACGTTCCAAAATTTTAACGAAGTAATGCGCAAAAAGAGTTTTAAAAAAACAATTGGCATATATCAAAAACAGACTCTAACTCCTTTTCGAACAAATTTTTTTCCTTTTAAGACAAATCAGTCTTTCATCTTCACAATAGTTTTGTCATGTAACTAAAAATTATGATGACATGAAAATTAAACGTGCAATTTTATTAGGTATAGCCATTTGGATGGTTACTATCATTTTTTATTCGATTTCTTACTATGCTCCTATTTTAGAAGATGCAGAAACACAGGCAAATATTGTTCTGTTTGTTATTGTAATACCATTGGTCTGGCTTGGATGTTCTTACTATTACAAAAAAGACTACGAAACTCATGGATACATAGTTGGTCAGACAATGCTGCTAACGTGTGTTACCCTGGATGCATTAATAACCGTTCCATTTTTTGTGGCACCCAATGGAGGAAATCACTATAGCTTTTTTACCTCAATAGGATTCTGGATCATAGCTTTTGAATTTCTAGTAGTAGCTACATTATATTGGTACGTTCGTATCTATCCTCAAAAAATTCTATCAAAACAATAGGATTATGGAATTCGTTTTTGAGAATACAATATTTATTGCTCTCGTATTACTAACCGGACTTTCAGCAGGTTTATGTTTTACGTGGTCAAATGCAGTAACCACAGGAATCGGACGCTTGGATGATTTGGGTTATTTAAACGCATTTCAACAAATGAACAGAACAATTCTAAACCCAATGTTTTTTATTGTATTCTTTGGTCCTTTGCTATTAAATCTGGTTAATATTTATTTATTCAAAAGCACATCAAGTACAATAATATGGTTATTGATCTTTGCAACAGTAACTTACTTTTTGGGAGTTGTATTAATAACAATTTTCGGAAACGTGCCTCTAAATGAGATGTTGGATAAAACCGATTTAAGCTCCGCGAGTGTTGAAGAATTAAGAAACCTTCGAGAAACCTTTGAAGTTAAATGGAATCGGTTGCACTTAATCAGAACCCTAACTTCTGCTATTTCATTTCTACTGTTACTCATAAATCTTATTCTAATATCTAAATAATAATCACATCACAAATTTTAATAAACTAAATAAAAATGAAAAATAAAGAAAACATTTTAGTAATTGGCGGCACCGGTAAAACAGGTAGCAAAGTAGCAAACAAATTAAAGGAATTAGGTCATACTGTAAGAATTGGTTCTCGATCAGTATCACCTCCGTTCGATTGGGATAAACCTCAAACTTGGGCCAACGCTATGCAAGGTATGGATAAAGTATATATTACTTTTCAGCCTGACCTAGCAGTTCCCGGAGCGTTAGATGCTATTGAAGAATTAACCAGACAGGCTAAAAAGGGTATTATTAAAAAGCTAGTGCTTTTATCCGGTAAAGGAGAAAGAGAAGCCGAACTATGTGAACAAGTTATAATTCACTCAGGAATAGATTATACCATTGTTCGCGCTAGTTGGTTTAATCAGAATTTTAGTGAGAGCTTTTTTCTTGAGCCTATTTTAGAAGGATTTGTAGCTTTACCACAAGCAGACGTAAAAGTACCTTTCGTTGATACTGATGATATTGCAGATGTTGCTGTAGAGGCATTATTACATGATGATCATTACGGTAAAATCTATCAACTTACAGGACCTAGAAGTCTAACATTCAAAGAAGCAATTGATGAGATCTCAAAAGAAACCGGAAGAGACATTGCCTTTACACCAATTTCGCTGTCGGCCTACACAAATGTGATGAAGCAAGAGGGTGTACCTGCAGACTTTATTTGGTTGGTTGACTATTTATTTTCTGAAGTTTTAGGAAATCCAAATAACTCTGAAATTACAAATGATATTGAAGAAGTATTGGGTAGAAAGGCAATTGATTTTTCCGATTATGTGAAAAAAACGGCGGCAACAGGAATTTGGAATCAAAAATAAAAATTATGCCACACTTTGTTATCGATTGTACAGAAAACATTATTACACTAAAATCTCCTGATGACATCATGCATAAAGTATATAATGCCGCAGAGGCATCAGGTCTTTTTGATAAAGGAGATATTAAGGTCAGAATCAACCCATTCAAATACTATAATATAGGAAACACCAAAGATGATTTTATTCACGTCTTTGCGAATATTATGGAGGGTAGAACAATTAAGCAAAAAAGTAATCTTTCGAAAAGTATAATTACCAGATTGAAACAAATGTTCCCAAATATTCCGATTATCTCAATAAATATTAGAGATTTTGAAAAGGCAACATACTGTAATAAAACAATGATTTAAGTATATTGAATAAAATCATATACTATGAAACATAAAAAATTAGGTTTAGTTTTAGGAGCAGGAATTGGACTTTGCATTGGAATCCTGACAAATGGCATTGCAATTGGAATGTCTTTAGGAGCTGGTGCTAGTTTAGCCCTAGGTGCTGCCCTTGGAACTTCAGTTAAAAAAGAAAATGAGACGTAAAAAGATCTAATGGTTGATTGGATAAAAACTTCTTACAAAAATGGCTATATTTAATGTGGGTTTAAGATGCTAAACTTAAAAGCAATCGCTTTTTAATCCACGTTAATCATACGAGATGTTATAAACCTTTTTTAGCGATAAATTAGAGCTATCAAAAAATTAAATATATGAAAAAAGCAACTATAACTTTTAGCATCATTCTTTATGCAATTGCAGTTCCTGTTTTAGAAATTAATAGCACACATGTTTTTAATCCCGATTGGACACCTCATGTAAGAATCCATGAAGTATGGCAATTAATTACAAACTCAAGTATTGGGCTTTTATGTTTATGGTTAGTTTGGATAAAAAAAGAAACATTTGTAAGTTCAATATTGAGTTTATTAATCACAGGCAGTTTTTTATTAGCATTCATTTTAAAAGATTACTTTGGTGGTTCAATGAAATACTTAAATGGAAGTGAAAAAGCACTTTTGGGAGTTAATATTGGTATTCTAGGATTTGGATTAGCCTTTATATTAGTATTATTCTCCGTATTGATTGATAAATTAAAGCCTATTCAAAACAACAACTAATAAAAAAAGATCTAAAACATAAAATAGTATGATATTTAGAAAAGCCACTAAGAAAGATGTTCAAGCAATTGTAGCTATGATCGCTGATGATGAACTTGGAAAGCAAAGGGAGAATTTTCAAATACCGTTACCTGGTGAATACTATTCGGCGTTTGAAAATATCAATCGTGATGAAAATCACGAATTAATGGTGATTGAAAATAGCACTTTCGAAATAATTGGAACCTTTCAATTAACTTTTATTCAATATTTAACATATCAAGGAGGTGTTAGGGCACAAGTTGAGGCTGTTCGTATTCGAAAAGACCAACGAGGCCTGGGTCTTGGAAATATTATGTTTGAATGGATTTTAAGAAGAGTTAAAGAAAAAAAAGTACACGTCTTGCAACTAACAACAGATAAAAAACGCTCTGAAGCAATCAGGTTTTATGAAAATCTCGGTTTTAAGCCAACACATGAAGGTATGAAAATCCATTTTAATTGAACAAATTGACGATAGCACAAAATGGGATTAATAAAATCAAGAACCAGTATCTTTCTTTAGAATCACATTAAAAACTTAGAAAATAAAATATATGCCACACTTTATAATAGATTGTTCAGAAAATATAATATTGAAAAATTCGCCCGAAGACATTATGCAAATAGTTTATGATGCTGGAGAGTCAACCGGACTTTTTTACAAAGGTGATATTAAAGTTAGAATCAACCCTTTTAAGTATTATAATATCGGGAATACCAAAGGTGATTTTATACATATTTTTGGTAATATAATGGAAGGTAGAACTGCTATTCAGAAAAGTAACCTTTCAAAACGAATTATCACTGAGTTGAAATTAACGTTTCCTGATGTGCCCATAATTTCAATGAATATAAGAGATTTCGACAAGGTATCATATTGCAATAAAATGATGGTTTAAGATAAAAATTAAGTTGAATTCACATAAAGAATAGCATTTTTATTGAATGGATTACCTCGCTCCTCTCAGTGATCCTCCATGGGAATGTTGCTAATTAAAATCCTAGAAACTCAACTTTTATTAGAGAATGGATTACCTCGCTCCTCTCGGTGATCCTCCATGGGCATGTTGCTAATTAAAATCCTAGAAACTCAACTTCTATTAGAGAATGGATTACCTCGCTCCTCTCGGTGATCCTCCATGGGAATGTTGCTAATTAACGTGAGTTCGATA
>DEIV01000025.1:17683-18008 GCA_002352665.1 Flavobacteriaceae bacterium UBA2765 | reverse complement strand
TAGAAATTATTACTATTCAAAAATTCTTAATCGTTGTTCTTAAATCAAAAAATATTAGCTAAACCACTGTGCCCAAGGAATTCTACTCAATACAAATAACAATGCTAAGCCATAAAAAATGGCAATCGTTTTAAATTTGCTTTTTTCTATAGTGTGTTTTTTATGTTTAGACCAACCTATGGTAATCAATACAATTGCTACAATCATCATTAATGGATGCTCTACTGCTAATAATCGAACTCCTGATTCTTTCATAGCACCACCCATACCTAATTCTTTTAGACTTTTATATGCAGGAGACATAAAGTACCAACCAAGACCAATG
>DEIV01000025.1:0-17630 GCA_002352665.1 Flavobacteriaceae bacterium UBA2765 | reverse complement strand
TTAAATTCTCTATTTTGAGTTAATCCCATAATAGCATTAATAACCGCAATAATTAATATAATAACAGCTAAATAAGCCCAATAGGAATGTATAAGTTTCATCATGATAGTTAAATTTTAAGAATTCAAATATAGTAAAATTATTGCCACTTATTTTCGGCAGGGCTTCCGCCCCAAATCAACGTGGCGATATATGGATTGTCAATAAAAGGATTTCTATTGCCTTGTGCCCCTTCGATAATATTATTTCTCTGAATTTCAAAATCAGAGACGGGATCAGCTATATTCCATTCTAAAAATAAATCAAGTGATCCTACTTTGTCAAATGTTTCTCCATATCTAATGTTGAGATACATTATCATTCTAGCAACATCACCTCTCCATTCATCTCCAGGATACCATAATTCATTTCCTAAAGCGTAGGTACCACTACCTGTTGTAAATGAATAATTACTTCTATCAGAATTAATGGTTGCATCACAAGACCTTAAATGATGTAAATCAGTCACCGCATCATCAGCACTCAATTTAGATTGAGGATAGACATGCTCAGTATTAAATGTTTGAGGACTATAGCTATTAGTACCAGAAGTGTATTCTTCCCAATATCTACTTTCTCCTGAATACATCAAAATTACATTATCTGTATTATTTTTATCCTCATCTGCATTATAAAGATAGGTGTGTCTTTGTGCATATGATAAAATGGTTGTGTGTTTGGCAGTGGTAAAATCATTCAGCAATGAATAATTCAGGTCGGCATCTACTGTTAAGGCCATAGTTGAATAATAAGAAACTAATTCAGTTGGTATGTTAAATACAACTGATTCAAGTATACTAATAGTTATTGTTGATGTTGAACAAGTAGGATTAGGGGTGTCATCATCACAAATTGTATAATTAAAACTATCAGTCCCTACAAAATCATTTTGAGGGGTATATGAAATAGTTCCATCGGTATTTAAAACTACCGTTCCTGATGTGTTGGTATCATCTATAGTATTAATAGTTGCATCATCTAAGAGATCATCATTATCTAAATAATCATCAATTAATAAGGATAAATTTTTGACAGTATTTTTATCATCATTGACGGTATTTGGTGAGCCTTCATCTGTAACAGTTATTGTTACAGTGGCTGTTGAACAATCTGGAGTTGTATCGTTATCGCATAGGGTATAAGTAAATGAATCTTCACCTACGAAGCTTGAAGGTGGCATATAACTATAAGTACCATTTCTATTATCAACGATATTTCCTCCTTTTGAGCTACTTGTATCTATGGAAGTAATTCTTGCCCCAGTAATAACAGTGTCATTGGATAATAAATCTCCTAAAACGAGCTCATTATCCTCAATTGTATTTGAAATATCATCAATAGCTACAGGTTTTTCGTTATTTACTGGAGGCGGTTCAATTGTTCCGCTATCACTATTACATCCAAATAAAAATAAACTTATAACGGTTAAAAATAGACCTCTTTTCATAATTATAATTAAATCTTAATTTCTACAAATATAATGCTTTTATAAAAAAAACCACCCGTCCTAAAATTCAGTCGAGGTGGTTTTATAAAAGTATTTTAAAATACTTACTCGTTTAAAATATATTCTGCCCCAGATTTAATTACTTTCGTACTCCAAACTCCATTAGCTCCATTATAAATATTATAAAACACTACATATTTCTGTCCTTCTGCATCAGAAGGAAAGTTATTTAATAAAATTGTGTTTATTTTAGCTACTCTAGATTCAATTGTTTCTTCATTTTTACCAGATCTTACATCAAAATTACCATAATTACCATTACCCACTAATTCATAATCTGCAGCAGTTAATGTATATTTAATGGTGTTATCTGGAACCCAAGTTGTACCATCATGACCAAACTTAATCGTTTCATTGGCTACATTATTATATTTAGACCAAGCAGTACCATCATATACATAGTTTGCTGTATAACTTTTAGTTACACCACCTCCTTTATATAATTCATACATAGTTTGAACAATTTCTCCTGCTTCTTTCGGATTGAATTTAAAAACATCTAATAAGGCTATAGGTGTTTTAGCCTCAGCCTCATCATGACTTGAAAAGTTGGGAAAACCTTCACCCATTGCGTTATACTGATCAGGAGTAAAACCGGCAATTTTATTCCACTCACCATCATTATAATAAAAACCATCAGTTAAAGTACTTTCACCTCCAGAATAGAAACGATATCTTAAAGATACAAAATCATCATCTTCTGCTGTAGGGTATTTATCCTCTAAATAATTAAGTACATGATAATCTCTATCAAAATTACCATAAGTATTACCTGTAATAGCATTATGCTCATCATCAGATAAAGCATAAATATTTTCACTATAGGTTTTAACTTTATTATACCACTTAAATGTAACTGTTGCTAAAGAACCATCTCCCCATACAGGGTATTTTTCTTCTAATAATACAGGAATCATAGTTTTGGCATCGTCAACAGAGTTGAAATTACCAAAACTTAAATCTAAATCATCATAATCATCATCAGTTAAAGTAAAATCTACTTCTCCTGTAATTATATTTTGCTGAGCATCAATTTCAGCATTTATATCTTCCATAGGATCACAGCTTGTCAAAACTATACCCAAAACCATTACTATATAAAATATTTTTTTCATTGTTTTTATTTTTTTGATTAAAATCTAATTTTTGCACTGAAGTTAAATGTTCTTCCGTAACCATACCAAACTAAAGCAGTAGCGGCATCATGATTACTACCATCTATAGCATCTGAAATATACTCTGTGTTAAGCACATTGTTCATTCTTGCAGTTAACGTTGCGTCAAAAGATCCAAATTTAAATCCATATCTAATACTTGCATCAAATGTACCATAATCTGGTGCTTTCCAAGCTTGTGGTGTATTTTGATCTGTTCTATCGCTAGGGTTATAATCAGCATAATAATTACCAAAATAATTATAATCTACAGTAAAATGCGTTTTTTCCAACAATTTCCAATCCATTCCTAAGGCTGCAGTAGTTTGAGCTGCATCAGATACTTTTAAATCTTTGGTAAAGATATTAATTGGATCACCTACTGGGTTTTGATTTTCGTCAAATATTTGAATATTTTCTAAATTGTCAGTCCATTTCCAATCTCCTATAGAAATCATGCCAGTAAAGGTCAATTTATCTGATGGTCTATAGTTAAAATCAAATTCTACACCTTGGTGTAAGGCATTTACACCTGTCAGGTTTACAAAATAGTCAATAAATACACCTGATCCGGGAGATGATTCTTCTGAAAAATTATCAGACTCTGTTCTATCATTCCACTGCGTTCTATATAAATTTATATTGGCTGAAAAATTTTCTGCTCTAAAACCATAACCCAATTCAGCAGAAAATATTTTTTGGTTTTCTGCATCTTCATTGATATGCTCATTATCAAAGTCTTGGAAAACTGCTCCAAATTCAGCAGCTTTTTCAAAATAACCCACATTTACAAAAACATTATGGTTCTCATTTAAGTTATAATTTGCTCCTCCTTTAATACCAAAACCAGTAAAATTATATTTATCTGTTTCTTGTAAAGGATCGCTATTTAAATAATTAAAATAATCAATTCTTCTATATGAAGTGTTTGATACAGAAGCTGAAATAAATCCAGCTACAATATCATTATTATATTCTAATTGGGTAAATAACCCTTGCCAGCCCACTTCTCCGTCATTGTGGTAACTGAACATATCTCCCACTTTTAAAGCTGCATTGGGGTTATTTTCATCAGAACTGTCTAAAACATAAGAACCACCTAATAGGTCAGTCACTTCTCTAAAATGCTCACCTGTGTATGTTCTTAAGTCAAGACCAGCTACTAATGCTAAATTATCTGATAAATCTGTTTTAAAAGTAGACAATATGCCATACCAACTGTGGTCATTTCTAGAAGCTCTTAAAAATGCCTCAGATCCTAAGCCTTGTTCACCATTAGCTCTGTTAATTTCTACTATATTATCTAAATCAACAGGTTGGTCATCACCACCAATTCTAATACCAAATAAATCTCTGTTAGCACCAGCGGTACCACCACCACCACCAGTACCCCAAGAAGCATACAAAGCAGTTGACAAACTAGTTTTATCAGAAATTGTCCAATAATGATTTAATGAAGTTTGAGATTTGTGATAAAAGTTATCTTCAATATGGGTTACGTTCCCATTTTTAATTCCCCAGTCAGGATTAAATTTTATCCCACTTTCAGCATTTCTATAACGTTCAATAGAGCTTCTATTTTGTCTTTGACCATGACGTTGAGGTGCTCCAAAAGAGGTAAGAGATAATTTATGATCTGTACCTAATTGTTTAGAAATATTTACAAAATAATTATATCCTTCAAATTCTGTTCCATCAACATAACCATCTCCTTTAATTTTAGCACCGGAAACTGTAACAGCAAGTCCACTATCTAACAAACCTGTTGAAACAGTTGCCCCGTATTTTTGAAAACCATCATGACCAACACCAACTGAAATACTTCCCCCTTTTTCAACATCTGTTGTTTTAGAAAGAATATTAATAGTTCCTCCAATAGAAGGTACAGCAACTTTAGAAGCTCCTAAACCACGTTGCACTTGCATTGCAGAAGTTACATCTGCTAAGCCTGCCCAATTAGACCAATATACTCTACCATTTTCCATATCATTAACAGGTACTCCGTTAATCATCACAGCAACATTTTCAGAATTAAATCCTCTTAAATTGATTCTTCCATCACCAAAACCACCACCAGATTTGGTAGCATATACTCCTGGAGTAGATTTTAAAATTTCAGGAAATTCTTGAGTTCCTAATTTTGCTTCAATTTCTTGAGCCTTTATTGTTGAAACGGCCACTGGTGTTTCTCTATCAACAGCAAAAGATACAGCAGTAATAACTATCTCATCCAATGTATTATCAGATGCTAATGTAATTGTTCCTAAATCTTTAGTCTCACCAGCGGCTACAGTAAAACTTACTGCTTTGTTGGTAAATCCAATAAAAGAAACATCAATAGTTCCAGAGCCTTCTGAAACTTTTAAAGAAAATTTTCCGTCAAAATCTGTTGTGGTACCATTAGTAGTACCTTTTTCAAGGATATTTGCACCCGGAAGCGGTCCTGTATCATCGTTTACAGTCCCTGTAATTGTTTGTGCATAAATGGCTGATGACAATGCAAAAAATAACATTGTCAAACATAGGTTTGTAATTTTTTTCATGTATAAATTAGTTTAAAATTTGCCTAGCAAAAGTAAGTATTAATATTTAATTTACTTTAAGAAAATATTAACATTTTATTAAATAATTATTACAAATTGTTAATAGCTGTTGTGAATAATTTATGATATTAACTTATTAGCAACCATATAATTAAATTATGATTAATTATTGAATATTATTTTAGGTATTTTCTTCAAACTGTTGCCAATTTATTACTATTTGATTAATAAAAAATTTCTTGAAACCGACTATCCCCGAGGCAAGCCATATGGGTATTTCGCCAGTTTCATTTTGGCTTCAGAGTCAAAACAAAAATTTTGTATTTTACCTCGCCCAGAACTGCCAAAAAAAGCAGTTCTGACCTCTCCGAAGGAGAGGTGAATAGGTAACCCCGATCCAAGAGTCGGAGAAATTTTAGATTATAAACAATAATAAGGTATACACAGAGTAAGATACGAGTAAAGCTCCCCTCTTCGGATGAAGAGGGGAATGAATTCGCTCGTTTATAAAGGTTTAAATATTAAATAAAACATATTGAGCGAAGAAAGGGGAGATTGATAACACTAATCGTTATTGTTAGCTTTAAAATTAAAGAAAAGGTAATGTAGTCTGAGTTTTTCAATCCCTCCGTCCACGCCAAAAAAAGTGTGGCCACCTCCCTTTATCAAAGGGAGGAATTCATAATTGATTTAAAAGTTTTAGATTATAACCTGAGTTCTTCTTAAGATTTATAGATATTTCTTAGCTAATTCCTTGCCTAATTCCACTCCAAATTGATCAAAACTATAAATATTCCAAATATAACCTTGTACAAATGTTTTATGTTCATACATTGCTAGTAAGGATCCAAGATTTTTTGGGTTTAACTTTTCCATTAACAAAGCATTAGAAGGCCTGTTACCTTCAAAAACTTTAAATGGCATTAGTTGAGCAATTTTATCCTGTTGATTTGCAATTTTAAGTTCTAAATGCACATCTTCTCTACTTTTTCCTAAATATAAAGCTTCTGCTTGAGCGTAAAAATTAGCCATAAGTTTATCATGATGGTCTTTGTTACCATATAATGATGCTGAAAAACCAATAAAATCTACCGGAATTAACTTTGTGCCTTGATGCACCAATTGCATAAAAGCATGTTGTACATTAGTTCCTGTATTGCCCCAAATAATATTTCCTGTCTGATAATCTACCTTTTCCCCATTGCGATCAACAGATTTGCCATTACTTTCCATTGACAATTGTTGCAAATAAGGAACCAATTGAGTTAAATACTGCGAAAAAGGAATAACAACTTCTGATTCCGTCTCAAAAAAGTTATTATACCAAATACTTAATAATGCTAAAGTTACCGGTATGTTTTTATCAAATGACGTTGTTCTAAAATGCTCATCCATTTGATACGCACCGGTAAGTAATTGATCAAAATTATCATAGCCTAAAGCCAAACTAATTGATAGTCCCACAGCACTCCACAATGAATAACGCCCACCAACCCAATTCCACATGGTAAAAATATTTTCAGAAGCAATACCAAAATCAATTACCTTTTCTAAATTGGTAGAAACAGCCACAAAATTATGTTGAATATCCGCTTGTGAAGCTCCTTGCGATAAAAACCATTTTTTTACCGTTTCAGCATTAGTTAAGGTTTCTTGCGTAGTAAAAGTTTTAGAAACAATAACAAATAATGTTGTTTTAGGATTTAGATTTTTTATCGTCTCAAATACATGATCTCCATCAATATTTGAGATAAAATGTGTTTTTAAATGATTTTTATAATATTGTAAAGCATCAACTACCATTCTTGGCCCTAAATCTGAACCTCCAATACCTATATTTACAACATCAGTAATAGCTTTACCTGAATACCCTTTATGTTGACCGGAAATTATTTTATTTGAAAATTCTTTTATTTTTTGTAGTGTTTCATCAACATCTTCCATTATGTTTTTCCCGTCTACTAAAACTGGATTTCCAGATTTATTTCGCAAAGCGGTATGTAAAACTGCTCTGTTTTCCGTTGTGTTAATCATATCTCCAGAAAACATTTTATCAATACCATCTTTCAGATCAACCTCATTAGCTAAAGCCAATAAAGAGGTCAAAGTGGTATCATCAATTCTATTTTTTGAAAAATCCAACTTTAAACCATTATGCCTTAAGGTGTATTTCTCCTTTCTATCTGCATCATATAGGAAAAGTGTTTTCATATCAATTTGTTTTAGCTCTTGATATGCATCTTGTATTTTTTTCCAAGCCTTAGTTTGTGTAGGATTTTGATTTTTAAGTGGCATTGTAGTGTTTATTTTAAATGAAATATTTAGTGTGTTTATATTCCTTCTGAATATTACCCAAAATAGTAATACGAAAGGTTGTAATGGATACTTCCTCTATATAAATGTAGGAATTTAAGTACTCACTATTGCAATAATCAAAAAAGTCATTATTCTATAGCCGTTTGATCTAACTGTTCCTTGAGTGGTTCAATAAATTTTAGATACGCTTCTTTTAAATGTTCTTTGATAGGTGCCGCTGATGGTAATTTTTGTTTAAACGGATCTACTTCTTTACCATTTTTCCAAAAACGATAACAAACATGTGGTCCGGAAGTATTACCGGTCATACCCACAGTACCAATAACATCTCCTTGTTTTACAAAATCCCCTTTTTTTACCAATCGTTTCTTCATATGTAAATATTGTGTGGTATAAGTAGCATTATGTCTAACTTTTACGTAATTACCGTTACCACCTCTTCTACGAGATTCTATGACTGTGCCATTAGCGGTACTCATAATTGGCGTACCGACACCAGCAGCAAAATCGGTTCCTCTGTGAGGCTTAATTTTACCATAATATCGAATAAATCTTTTTAAATTATAACGAGAAGAAATCCTACTAAACTTTAAAGGTGCTTTTAAAAATTGGCGGCGTAAAGTATTGGCTTGCTCATCATAATAATCAGAAATATTCTTAGTTGAATCTGTTACAAAATTAAAGGCATAAAATGGGGTGTTTTTATGCTCAAAATAGGCCGATTTAATTTCTCCTAACCCTGCATAAATAGTATCATCTATAAACTTTTCTTCATAAATAATTTTAAAATTATCCTCTTTCTGAAGATGAAAAAAATCTATGGTCCAGGCATAAATATCAGACATCTCATTAACCAAAGCGTAATCCAAGCCTTGTTCATCCATGGCTTCGGATAGTGAAGATGTAATTTTTCCTGTAGCAGTTTTAACAACCGTTTTTATACTCTTTTTGTGTAATTGTGTAATAATTGAATCCTTAAAATCAATAACCACATAATCAATTTTATTAGGTTGATAAATAAAAACTTGAGCCTTCTCTGTGGAATCATTTTTGGCCAATACCGTATATGGTTTTCCTGTTCTTAATTTTTTAACATCAAAAGAATCCTTTGATGCCTCAACTATTTTGTGTATTTCAGGAAAATCAACATGGTTTCTATATAAAATTTCTCCAAAGCTTTCATCTTTTCTAATAGTATCTTCTATGACTTTATAGTCGTTATATATAAAGCCAAATTTTTGGATAATTACAGGAGTTTCAATTTTTACTTCACTAATGGTTTGTTCTTCAACTTTTTCATTTTTACACGAAAAAAATAACACTAAGGAGAGTAATAAAATAAAGTTTTTCAATTGAGGTATTGCCTTTTAAAAATAAAAGGACAAATCTACTATTTTAACCACAATTAGTAAAGATAATTTAGTTAAAATTGATATACACCTAAAAACCTGATTTCTTTTGATAAACTACTGAATAGAACTGTAAACTTATTTTTAAATGGGTCAATGGCAACAACCTAGCAAAGGTGGACGAGAGTGGTTGGAACTATTTAGCTTAAAAAATAATAGGAAATGGATTTGCCAAACCCTTGTAGAGGTCTAAATCAGCTCTTAAAGACCCCACAGCCAAAGAGGCCTTGATTCGTAACGGAGTTTTATTTTTATCATCACTAACCCAAACCGTAATGCTTTCTTTCTCTTTAAAAACCCTTCCTGCCTGAACAATTGGTCTAAATTTAATGGTTGCCACTTTTCCGAATTTTGTCTTTATCACTTCTCTACCTAAAAAACGCATTTTAAACTTATAATTCTTTTCATCAAAGAACATAGTCAATGCAATTTCATCTCCTGAATTCATTTTACTAAGATCTTGGTTTCTTAAAAAGTACAAGGTAGAGATCATATCTTGTACGTTTTTGTGCGTAGTATATTTAGCTTCTGTATTATGTTTATAGTCTTTTACAGTAGCCTTTTTTGCTGTTTGATCAAAAAGAATTTCTTTATTTTTAGTATGTCCTCCCTCATTAATTTTTCTGACAAACCTGTAAGGTAATAATGATTCTTTATAAAAATAGCTTTGATAAATATCTTTTACTTTAAAAAACCAACTAGTAACTCCTGTTGTTTTTCCTTTTCCAATGATATGAAAAGCTTGTTTACCGCTATTAGCAGTTTCTGTAACATTTAATGTTGCTGTACCGGCATTAAAAAAATTACTATAGCTTATTCTATATTGTAATAATTCTCCTTTTTTAAAAGCTTTAATATTATGTTGAGCTTGTACTAAAATAGAGCTAAAAAGTAATATATATATAATCTTTTTTTTCATGGTTTTTGGTTATTTAGAACTGAAAATACAAATTCCGTTCCAAAAAATAAAAACTCTTAATAAATTTAAATTTATTAAGAGTTTTTATTCTATAATTTTATTTAAAAATTTATTGCCTTTCATAAGTAAGAATAGCTACAAATCCATTTGATTCAAAAGTATAAGTAAAAGTATTATTATCTTTAAATACAAATTCAACATCACTAGAAACTCCATCTACTGTTGAAGTATATGAGGTGTTACCATTATTAACCCATGCCCCAGATGTTGTGCTAAATAGAGAACAATCTGTTATAGTAACATCAGGGTTAGTATCACTATATGTTTCGCTTAAGAAAGTTCCATCAGATTTATACTCTAAAACACCTTCATAAGAGCAATTAGGTTCTTGCTCAACACCATCTTCAACAACCTTTGTTTTTTTCCATTTTCCAATTAATTTATCTTGTACAAGAGAGTCATCACTACTACATGAAGCAAGCATCAATATTATAAGAGTTATTAAAAGAACTGTTTTTTTCATGTCATTATTTTTTAGGTCATATGAAATCACAAACGTTTATATTAAAGTAATATTTTATAGGAAGTCAAGTTTGTTACGCCCCAATTGTTTAATTCTTCTGAACTCCATAATTCAGGGAAAAATATTCTTTTTTGGTACTTAGGATGCATATATTTACGCCAATCGCTACCACCCGTTGCTTCTTCATCTCCACCCCCAATGTATTTTTTTGCTGCATTATAATGTGCCATTACCCAACTAACATTCACAGTATAATCATAATGACGCATGGCATTTTTCAAGTCCAAATTTTCTTGGTCATTTTTAGGTAAGGATTTGAATTTAGACCATAAATTAATGGTATTATACTCTTCCATAATTCTTAGAAACTCATCTTTATACCTTTCTTCAAATTGAGAGAGTAAAAAAGATTTCTTACCTGTTTTATGGTCTTTGCCTGCGGCTTGCCAATATAAGTGTTCAAAAGCATGCTCATAAGGTGTGTTTCTGTCTATAGTAGCTCTAAATCTATAATCTATTAAATTGATAATTTCTGTTGAGTAAAATTCTATCGTTCTATATTGAGCACTTTGAAATCCACTTGCAGGTGTTAAAGTGTCTCTAAATTTCATGTATTGTTCTTTTTCCATACCATCACCCATAATATTGAATGATGCAGAAAGCATATCAAAATATCTACTTATCCGCATTAAGCGAGAGACAAAAAAATCAGTTGTTATTGCCGGGTGGTGTGATACTTGTTGTATTTCCCAAAGGATCATTTTAAATATCAATTCATTAATTTGATGGTACATAATAAAAACCATCTCATCAGGTAAAACGGTACGCTGTACTTGTAAATTCAATAGAGCATCTGTTTGAATATAATCCCAATAAGTTATAGGTTTACTTTGTATCAATCCATCCAAATGGGTTTCTAAATCTTGACCGATGGCTTCGTATTTATTTTTTAAAAGCTCAATTCTTTGTTCAATATTCTTATTCATTTTCAATATTTTATTATACCAATATAATTCTTAATGGTGTTTATATTCAATTTTTAATATAGTTTTAGAATGTTCTGTAACCTTATATCTATCATCTAAACGATAATTAACAACCCAAACAATTGTATCTTCTGAACAGAGTACCCAAAGTGCTTCTTTTTGCAGTAAAGAAAGTTTTTCATCTTTAAAAAACTTGCTTAACTTCTTCTTTCCTTGCATCCCAAAAGGGTAAAAATAATCGCCATTTTTCCATTTACGAAGTACTAATGGCCATTTAATCTTGTTTTTATCCGCAGTGATAATATTTGAATGGTTAGAAACATTAATTCTTGTAGGTTCAGAAAATATCAGTTTAAAATCATCCCCTTCAAAAATTGGTTGTGCCTCATCAATATGAAATTCTAAATTTTCCTTTTGAAATGGAATTTTTGACAGTATAAGAAAATTCCTATCCTTAAGTAAACGATGCGTACCGCTAAATATCTGTTTACCGGATTGGGCATCTAATAAATTGTTTACATCGTTCCACTCAGTAAAGTTATATTTTTTTAAAATTTCATAGAGATATGCTTTAGGATGTTTCAACTTTTTAAGTTCAATAATACTTAATTTATAAGGGTCTTTTTGATCAGAAATTAAAACTTTTTGTTTTACCATTTCAACAGCATCATCAACCATTTGTTTTGTTTCTTTTAAATGATGAATTGTGCTATTAAAGGCATCCAAAAAATCTGGATTTACCTCTTTTAATGAAGGTATAACTTGATGCCTAATTTTATTTCTTAAGTAATTGGTTTGAGCATTACTAGTGTCTTCTCGCCAACTCAAGTTTTGGTCTTTTGCATATTGTTCAATTTGACTTCTATGAAAAGGCAATAAAGGTCTGATAATGTTATTATTCTTTACAGGAATGCCAGTCAACCCATCTAAACCAGTACCTCTACTGAGGTTTATAATAAAAGTCTCCAGATTGTCATCAGCATGATGTGCAGTAAATATATAATCTAAATTATTATCTTTTACAAGTATATTGAACCATTTATACCTTAACATTCTAGCTGCCAATTGAATGGATAATTTTTCTTGTTTTGCAACTATTTTGGTATCAAACTTTTTAGTATAAACAGGAATTTGAAGTTGTTTAGCCAAATCTTTAACAAAAGTTTCATCAAGATCTGCATCCTCCCCTCTTAATTGAAAATTACAATGGGCTAGTATAACATTATAATCCAGTTGAACCATTAAATGGGCTAACACAACACTGTCTAAACCACCTGAAATGGCAAGTAATACATTTTTATCCTTTACAAAAGGAAAGTTAGCGTATATATGTTGCGAAAATTGTACTAGCAAAATTTAGTCTTAAGATCTTAGCAAAAATAGTGTATTAAACTAAAAACCCTGATAAAATTTTATCAGGGTTTTTAGTTTAACTCAGATTATGTATTAGAACTTTGTTATGAACAATGAAAGCACAATAAATACTGGGATTTTCTTAATTTCAGCTTAGCACCGCTACGGTTAAATTAAAAAATAAAGCGAAGCGGCAGTAGTTGAAGTGATTTCAGGGTGTAATAGATTTTCTAATGCATAATCCGGGTTTAAATATAATTTGGCCGAATTAGTTCTGCACCAAGGGTTTATAATTTTTAATTTTTAATTCCGCCAACACATTTAAAGATTCTTCAATATAAATGTCCTTGCTCAAATTTTTATGCCAAATATCTCTTTTTTGTGCTAAAATAGAATCCGTTTTTAAGAGTGATTGTTCATAATCAGGTGAGGTAAAGTTCAAATTATTTTTATACTCATAAATTGATTTAAATTGTTCGCTCTCTTTCAATCTGCTTTCAATATCTTCTTTATACTTTTCATAATTTAAGTAAACCATAGTATCATCTTGGCCTTCTTTTAACCATTTGGCATTTTGTTCTATCAATCTGAATTGCTCGTTTTCTATGATTCTTTTTTTACTCTCATTCACCACCTCGTGAAAATTTTCATAACCATTCCAAGAAGTGTAGGTTGCGCTTTCAATTTTATCCCATGCCAATGGATTCTCTTCGTCACGTTCACCAATACTCATATAAGAATATTTATTTGGTAAAGAAATATCAGATGTTACTCCTTTAAGCTGTGTTGATCCTCCATTTATTCTATAAAATTTCTGAATGGTCATTTTTAATGCCCCTAAATCTTTATTGTATTTATAATAATTATTTAGTGGTAATAAATTCTGTACAGTACCTTTACCAAAGGTCTGTTTACTACCTATAATTACAGCTCTATTGTAATCTTGCATAGCTGCAGCAAAAATTTCTGATGCTGAAGCCGATAATTCATTGACTAGAATAACCAAGGGCTTATTCCATTGTATCATAATATCCTTATCTGAGCGTACTTTGGGTTTGCCGTCTTTATATCTAACTTGTACAATAGGTCCTTCTTCAATAAAAAGTCCGGCTATATCAATGGCTGTTTCTAAAGATCCGCCGCCATTATTTCGCAAATCTATAATTAAGCCTTCAACGTTTTCTTTATTTAATCTTTCAATTTCCAGAGCCATATCTGTAGCAGAATTTCTAAAATTCTTCTCGCTAAAATCTATATAGAACTTTGGCAAATTAATGATCCCGAATTTTCTATCTTCTTTATTAACAATACTGGTCTTGGCAAAAGTTTCTTCAATTTCAACAACATCTCTAATGATAGAAATTATTTGTGATGCTCCATCTATTTTTTTTACTGTAAGTCTTACTTCACTTCCTTTTTTACCTTTTATAAATTCAATAGCATCATCTAAACGCATACCTACAATGTCTAGAGGTTCGCCTTCTGCCTGAGCTACTTTCAATATTATATCTCCAACTTCTAAACTTCCTTCTCTCCAGGCCGGGCCTCCAGATATAAGTTCGTCTACTCTGGTATAATCACCTTTTTTTTGCAAT
Organism: Flavobacteriaceae bacterium UBA2765; assembly: GCA_002352665.1. Taxonomy (GTDB): domain Bacteria; phylum Bacteroidota; class Bacteroidia; order Flavobacteriales; family Flavobacteriaceae; genus Aureibaculum. The sequence goes on along the minus strand of DEIV01000025.1, from coordinate 3,286 downwards.
CTTGCACCAATCCCTTCAATTTTACCTGCCATATCAATATCAAATTTCTTTTTTACTCTAGGAGCAAAATAAGAGGTATGAGGATCAAATTCTTGAGAAATACTATTTATAAAAACAGAAAATAAATCTTCATCATCCAAATCATCCTTAAAATCAAAAAACTCTTCCATACTTTTCAATGTAGCTTTTCTGGCTTCATCTTCAAGCTCTTTAAAAGTTTTCATTTTATAATTCTCATCTTCTTTTAATTTATCATTTTCAGCTTCTATTTTATCATGTAAACGTGATAAAGTAGTTAATTTTAATTGTTTTTGCCAATTGATTATCAGGTCAACTTCATTTTCCGGAAAAGCCCTATCGTCATATTTAACATCAAAAGTTTCGTCTTTATTAAAATCAAAAGGATGTTTTAAAATCTCTTTATAAAACCCTTTGGCTTCTTGTAAACGTTGTAAATATTTAGAAGTAACCACATTGTAAAAGGTAAGTTGCTCAGCCTTAATTTGATCGTCAATTTTATCCTTAAAAACTTCAAATCCCTTTAGGTCTTCTTGTGTGAAGAACCGTTTTGCAGGGTCTAAGCCTTCTACAAAATCATTAAAAACGGCATTAGAAAAATCATCATTTATATCTTGAGGTTGATAATGCCCTTGTGTCAAGGCATACCTAATTAATCCTATTAAGATTTTATCTTTTTCTGGATCTGATTTTTGTTTGATATTAAAGCTCAATAAAATACCTGCCAATAGAATTATTGGTAGTATAATTTTATAATTTGATTTCATAAATTTAATCATTTTTTTCATTAAATGTGCTACTATCAAGCCACTAAAATAGTGCCAATAATTTACTTTTTAGAGGTTTTAACAGTTTTTTTGTATATCCCTCTAAACGCTTCTTGCGTTTTTATATTCTTTTCATTAAAGATTTCCCAAACTTGAGTTATGGAGTCATCGGCATTTTTTGTCCATGTTATTTGGTTATAAAAGGTTCCTTTTTGCCCTTATATTGAATCGCTTTTTAATACCATTTTACCGTTAGCAAAATTACCTTTTAATACCAGGTTAAATCCAGAGTTATCAACCCAAATCTGATTCCAGGTATTGTTCTTTTTATTGTAATAATTAGTACTGATCCCTTTATTCTTACTGTAGATGTCCACTTTTCCAATAATAGACAATTATCGTATTGTTTTTCAATTGTATTGTGTCCTATTACTTTTCCGCTATTATCATACACTGTCTAGTCTCCAATCCAAAAATCAAATAAATTGTGAGATTCACTACAACATGAACATTGTTTTTCTTCTTGTTGTGCTACTAGATTTTGTGCAAAAAACATTATAAATAAAGGTATTATTACTTTTTTCATAATCAAAATGAACTGCTATTAAGCAATGGTAAAAAAATGTGTACACATAACCTCATAATAAAATGTTAAAGAAATGCATGACATCTTAAGGTAAAAAAACAGTAGTTTTGTATACCTAAGATATAAAATTAATATGAGCAAGAAACCTTTAATTTTAGTTTGCAACGATGATGGCATAACTGCACCTGGTATTAGAACGTTAATCTCTGTAATGAATGAAATTGGTGATGTAATTGTTGTAGCACCCAATAATCCACAAAGTGGTATGGGGCATGCCATTACCGTTAATACTACATTGAGGTGTAATCCAATTACTGTAGATGATGGCCCTCAATTAGAATATAGTTGTTCCGGCACTCCGGCGGATTGTGTCAAAATGGGAGTAAATGAAATTTTAAATAAAAAACCTGATTTATGTGTGTCTGGTATTAACCATGGTTCAAACGCATCTTTAAATGTAATTTATTCAGGTACCATGAGTGCTGCAGTTGAAGCCGGAATTGAAGGTATTCCTGCTGTTGGATTTTCTTTATTAGATTATAATTGGGATGCTAATTTTGATGCTTGTAAAAATTTCGTTAAGACGATTACCGAAAATATATTAAATAATAAATTACCTGAAGGCGTAGTACTTAATGTAAATATTCCCAATTTAAAAGAAACAGAAATTAAGGGAATAAAAGTTTGTAGGCAAGCCCATGGCAACTGGAAAGAAGATTTTGAAAAAAGAGTGAGCCCTCAAGGAGAAGATTATTACTGGTTAACCGGTAAATTTGTAAATCTTGACCATGGGGAGGATACTGATCTTTGGGCTTTAGAAAATGGATATGTTTCTGTTGTGCCTGTGCAGTTTGACATGACAGCTCATCATTATATTCAAAAATTAAATAGTTGGGGGCTATGATTACCAAAGAGATATTGATAGGATTTTTCATAGGATTGGCCGCCACAGCTGGTGGTTTTTATCTGTACGTTGAATATGCCTTAGCAGGTTCTTTTTTAGAAGCCCTCATTGTTTTAAATGAAAATGGACTCTATGGGCAAGTGTTAAGTATTGCGGCTATTCCTAATTTATTAGTATTCTTTGTTTTTATAAAAAAAAGAAAAGATTATAGAGCCAGAGGAGTACTCTTGGCTACGCTTGTGGTTGCATTTTTAATATTAATTGCACAATTTTAAAAAAAGTGAAATATTATATCATTGCCGGAGAAGCATCAGGAGACCTACATGCTGCTAATTTAATGAAAGCCTTACAAATGAAAGATAAAAAGGCTGAATTTAGATTCTGGGGTGGAGATTTAATGTTGCAAAGTAGTGAAAATGGCACATTAGTAAAGCATTATAAAGAGTTGGCTTTTATGGGGTTTTCTGAGGTGATTAGCAACCTTAGAACTATTTTAAATAATATCAAATTCTGTAAACAAGATCTTTTAGAGTATAAACCGGATATTTTAATTTTAGTAGACTATCCGGGGTTTAATTTGCGAATAGCAGAGTTTGCCAAAAAACAGCAGATCAAAGTACATTATTATATTTCACCTCAACTTTGGGCCTGGAAAGAAAATCGTATCAAGAAAATTAAACGCGATGTTGACCAGATGTATGTAATTTTACCTTTCGAAAAAGATTTTTACGAAACAAAACATCAATATCCTGTTCATTTTGTGGGTCATCCATTACTAGATGCTATTGACAATAGAAAAGGAATAACTGAAAAAGAATTTAGAAAAGAATATAATTTAAACAACAAACCCATAATTGCCTTATTACCGGGTAGTAGAAAACAAGAAATAAAAAAAATGCTTTCTGTAATGTTAAGGATGGTTGCTAAATTTAGAGATTATCAGTTCGTTATTGCCGGAGCACCAAGTCAGAAATATGAATTTTATCAACCTTTTATTAAAAATAGTGACGT
>DEIV01000002.1 GCA_002352665.1 Flavobacteriaceae bacterium UBA2765 | reverse complement strand
ACTCATCATCTTTAATAAAAATGGCCTAAAACCTCCTATTTAACCCTAAATTATCTATTTTTAACCTTATAATGGGGTTTCTGCGAAGTCTCCCGTTAGCTACAATTAGATGCCCACCTAAATTATGTACGAAATTTTTGAGCCTAAATCAGAGTTACTAAAAAGATACATTAGTGAAATTACAGTGCTAAAAAAGAATAGTTACTATCCAAAAGAGTATTTTGCTTTTCCTCATAATGTTAGTTCAATTGTTTTTTTTAAAGACACAGAAATAAAATACCGCAACCACTATTTAGAAATAAATAGAACTCAAAATAAAAACTGGTCTATTTTTATAATTGGAAAGTATGTTGAACCTTTATTGGTTAAATACAATGATTATGTTGAAGAAATTACAGTAAATTTCTCTTCAACCGGGATTAACTATTTCTTTGACGAAGAGCTTCTTAAATTAGCAAAGCTGCCAATTCAAGAATTAAATAATATTCAATTGAAAGAATTTTCAACATTATTATTTAATACCAATGAAAAAGAAAGAATAATCGAAATAGAACATTTCTTTGAACAAAGGTTTATAAATAAGGATTTACAATTAATAGAAAAAATTATTCAAAGAGTTGAAGATGATAGATTAATAAAATTTAAAGACTTATCGAAAGCATTAAATATTTCTTCAAGGAATTTAAATCGCCTATTTTATAAATATCTTGGCTGTTCTCCTAAAGAGTATAAAAAAATAATACGTTTTAGAAGTGCAATTCGTGATTACAACAGAATGGATATTAACCTAACAGAATTGTGTTTGCAAAATGATTATTATGACTCACCCCATTTCACCAGAGAATTTAAAAAATTAACGAATATGACTCCTAAAAAATACTTTGAAAATCTAACTCTTGAATCCAAGATAGAATTCCCTTATGTTTTTAAGTGATGTCCGTTTCATACAAGTTTATCAAGTTTTTTCAGAATACTTTTGATGATATAATTCAAAATATAATACCATATGAAAAATGAATACTTGACAGAATTAAACGAACAAGAACTTATACAAAAAGTAAAGAAAATAAGGGCCAATAAAATAATTGATGCTACAATTGTTGGTGTTACCATTGGAATTGCAATTTATAGTGCTGTAAAAAATGGTTTTGGATTCTCAACTTTCTTTTCGATACTATTGGTATACCTAATAATTAGAAACTCAAAAACTAATAATATTTTAGAAAAGGAAGTAGAAAAAGAACTTAATTCTCGAAGCCCAAAATGAATCACAACCATGCAAATAGCTCATAACGGCATAGTGGTAAATTTAATCCTTCTAACTTTTGTTGCACTCAAATAATCGATCTAAATGAATAAAGTAATTATTGGTTTTGTTATCCTATTTTCTTTAAGTTGTTATTCACAAAAAAATCCAATTAGTCAAGAAAACATCAAAAAGGATTTACAAGAAATTTTGAATGACATATCTCAAAACTATGTTTATATTAATTATAAAAATATTGATTTTGATTGCCTAAGAGAATATTATGCAAACGAAATTAAGAATATAAAAACTGAAGAAGAAACAGTCCTTTTTTTTGAATATTTACTGGATGAGTTTTATGATAACCACCTTATTTTACATACAAATCGAAACTCTTCCTATCGCCTTTTTGCGCCAATCTATGCAACTATTCAAAACGGAAAACCAATCATTACTAATGTATGGCAATCACAAATTGAAAATTTACATCAAAATGTGATCGGAGCTGAAATTTTAAAGTTTAACGGAAATGATTTTGAACAATTAATTAAAAAATTTCCCACCCATTGTAATAATAAAAACAACCCTGAAGTTAGAGAATGGATTATCAATAAAATATTAGCAGGTCGTTATAATCAGCCTCGAATTTTAACATTAAGATTACCCAATAAAAAGGAAGTCGAACTAGATATTGATTCTATTCACATCATAAATGACATAGACTTACTTACCGTTCGGACAATTGACGGTGTTGGTTTAATAAGAATTAACAACTCACTTGGGAACGATAATTTGATTAATGAATTTGACAAAGCTTTAAATGGGTTAATGGAAACAAAAGGACTTATTATCGATTTAAGAAATACAATTTTTGGAGGCGATACGTATGAAGCTCGTGGGATAATGAGCCGTTTTATTAATGAACCTAAGCCATACCAAAAACATTCATATTTGGCAACATCAGAAAATAATCCCAATATTGAAAGGAGTTGGATAGAGTATGTAACACCTCGTTCAACAACATATAAAAAACCTGTTGTGGTGCTTGTTGGTCGTTGGACTGGAAGTATGGGAGAAGGACTTGCAATTGGTTTTGAAGGGATGGAAAGAGCAGAAATTGTTGGTTCAGAAATGAGAAGGTTGGCAGGAGAAGTTTATGATTTTAACTTTAAGCATCAAAACTATGGTTATAAGCTTTCAACGGCTAAACTGTATCATATAAATGGAACACTCCGCGAGAAATATATGCCAACATACTTCGTAAAACAATCAACTATTGGAGAAGATGAGACATTAGATATAGGGATTCAACTTATAACAAAATCATATCTTACAACAGATAGTATTTTAAGAAAAGAGTTAGAACTTATTAGTACGGAAGATCAAACTCTACGCCTTTTGCTTCCTGAAGTTAGAGAGAAATTTGGAAGGGATTCGGATGAATACAAATATGTTTGGTCGCTCATAAACCGTCAAGATAGTATTTGTGTAAACAAGCTAATCAAAATAGTAGATACCTACGGTTGGGTAGCCAAAAGTAGAATTGGAACGAAAGCAAATCAAGCTATTTGGTTAGTTATGCAACACGCAGAACTCAAAGTACAAGAAAAATATCTACCATTACTCAAAGAGTCCGTTGAAAAAGGTGAATCTGAGGGCTGGCATCTTGCTTTCTTTGAAGACCGCATTTTAATGTACAATAAAAAAGAGCAAATTTATGGAACCCAAGCTATCTGGGATAATGATTTGAAAAAGAACAAAATCTATCCTATTGTGGATGTAAAGAATGTTAATCAACGAAGAAAGCAAATTGGACTAGAACCTATTGAAGAATATGCTAAAAGCAATGGATATATATTTGACCAAAAAAAATAACTGTAGCAACACCGTATAAAAATAATTGCGTTTTTGTGCTTAAAAAGAGACAGTTGCGTGTTTGCTACGTTTGATTTCCCTAAGAAGAATCCTCGCATATAAACACGCACCTATTCTTATACAAACACGTTGTGAGTAATGCTTGGAACCCTAAATTATTGAGAATATAAAATGAAAGAAGGTTGGTTAAATGATTCTGATTATTTAATACTTTTTGATCAAAATGTTATTGCCGAAATTAATAATAACTATGATATTGATAAATATTTAGTTGATTTTAAGATAATTGGAATTATAGGTTGGGATGATTTTATTTTAGTCAATAAAAGGAATAAATATTTCCGTTGTCCTACAGTTCCACTTAATGAGAAATATATCAGTGAAATTAACAATGATTTCTTTGGAGCTGATTTAGAAAAGGACGAAAGGTTTGTTGGTATAATCAAATGGCATATTCAACCCATTATTTTTGGAGGATCACCATCTTCAGAGGAAAACATAACTTGGGTGCCTATTGATGGACATCAAAAATTAGTTAAGTGGTGGAATGATAAATATATTGAAGTAAAGTGAATCAAAATAAATAAAAACACTTCTCACAACATTAGTAATCGTTGCACAAGAGATTTATAATCGATACAAAAGTTTGATGTAAGCTATTTTTAGGATAGATGCTATTTTCAAATTTAGATAATTTCTAAATTTTCAAGTTGCTTAAAAGTACTTATTTGAGGAACTATGACCTGTTTTAGTTGATTTAAGTAAAAAGCTAGCTTTGCTTATTGGTTTGTACCATTTTTTTGGTAAATTTTAGGTATTAAATATTTAGGTAATGGAATTTGGAAAGTATTTTATAGAAATGTATTTTTAGGTTTCTTTAATAAAAAACATTTAAGAAATAAAGGGTCATCAACAAGGTTAGAAACCTATTTAGTGTAAAGTCTAATCTTTAACTTGTGTAAGCCATGTATCTTAACGAAGATTATGAATAATAAAAATCCTACTAAGAGTTTTTGTTCATTATTTACAAAAATTACTTTAATCATCTTTCTAATAATTTACCAATTTAGTTAAAAACGCAATACAGTCTACTGAAAATAAAGAAAATCCAAAAATTGAAGTCAAAGTAATTCAAGAGGATGGAAATATAATT
>DEIV01000116.1:24820-61055 GCA_002352665.1 Flavobacteriaceae bacterium UBA2765 | reverse complement strand
GGTGACCCAGTGTCGAAGTCAGGATATCGGAGTAACTGCGTTGATCCTCAAACGTACACTTCTGCAAATAGAAAATCACAATATGCTTTGCAGGTTGCTTTTTTTCCCTTCAAAATCATGAAAGTAAACTTTCTGATTTTTCCGGGAATAAAAAAATCCGTACTCTCGTACGGATTTTCTGCTTGATGTGGAGAATATCGGAGTCGAACCGATGACCTTTTGGCTGCCAGCCAAACGCTCTAGCCAACTGAGCTAATCCCCCAGATTATTTTTACGCCACTTTCTTCCGGCGGCTGATTTTAATGTACTTTTCTCTTTTGCGAGCTTCAATTCTCTTTTCAAATTCTTCATTGTGAATCAATTTCCAAGGTGCATAAGCTTTTGTTGATTTCACTTTACATGAATTGTGAATTTTCAACCTTTGTTTTACATCAGCGGACAAACCTACGTAATACCTACCGAAGTTTATGCTATAAATTACATAAATAAAATACGTTTCCCTCTTCTTCTCTTTAAAATTCAAACGTCCCAAATTATTTTTATGAAGCTCCTTTTAAGACCAACAATGGCATTCTACTTTCAAAATTCTTTTTATAAACCCTATCTTTTTTCCAAAGGCGAATAAAAAACCCTCTTTTTCGTCTAATAACACATAATACATCAGGATTTGACTCATGAATATGCTCTAAAACACCTTGAAAAATAGTTGCATTTTCAGTAGTTTTAAAACTAGAGGTTAAAGCATCTAAAGTTTTATTTACTTCAACATTATCATCATTTGAACTTGGTGTTATGACTTTAATTAAATCTAATTTAGATTTAAACCTATTCAAAACATCCATCATTGGAGATAGCACGGTGGCATTTGAAATTGTTCCTGACTTTATCGCCATTAATACTTTAGAAACTACTTTGAATTTATAGTTTTTAGGTATGATTAAAATTGGAATATTTGTATTCTTTATCAAACCACCAGCAATCTTACCTAAATAAACACTCTCATCTTTAGAAATACTTTTTGCAGAAGAAATGATAAGATCAACATCTAATTGCTTTGCTACGCGTTCAATACTGTTAATTATATCTCCTTTAATTGATTTAGAAATAATCTGAGCTCCCTTACTATTGACATTATCTAAAACAACATTTAATTCTTTATTGCTGTCTTCCTTTAATATAGAGTCTATATTTTTCATAGAACTCGCTACTTTAGACACTCCATAGACCTTTATAATATAAATTGTAGCATTAGTTCCTTCTGAAAAATCAATAGCATATTGCAATGTATTAATTGCATTTTTATCTGACCCAATAGGAACTAAAATATTTTTCATTTTAATAATTTATTTTTCTCTATAAAAATAGAAAACAAATATAGTTATTTATTAAATACTAATAAACCCTTACCAAAAGGCAAGGGTCAAGTAATATTAATTTTTTAAAGCTAAAAACTCTCCTTAATCAAAAAGATTAATACCTGTAATAATCAGGCTTATACGGACCTTCTACCTCAACACCAATATATTTAGCTTGCTCTTCATTTAATGTCTCTAATTCAACACCTATTTTTTCTAAATGTAAACGTGCTACTTTTTCATCTAAATGCTTAGGTAACATATACACTTTGTTCTCATAGTTAGCATGGTTATTCCACAATTCAATTTGAGCTAAAGTTTGATTGGTAAAAGAGTTACTCATTACAAAACTAGGGTGACCCGTGGCACAGCCCAAATTCACTAATCTTCCTTCTGCCAATAATAAAATATCTTTACCATCAATGGTATATTTATCAACTTGAGGCTTAATTTCAACTTTAGTATCTCCGTAATTATCATTTAACCATTGTACCGCAATTTCATTATCGAAATGGCCAATATTACATACGATAGTTTTGTCTTTCATTTTCTTAAAATGTCTACCAAGTACAATATCTTTATTTCCGGTAGTAGTAATAATCACATCAGCTTTTTCAATAACATTATCTAATTTTTTAACTTCAAAACCGTCCATTGCGGCTTGTAAAGCACAAATTGGGTCAATTTCAGTAATGGTAACAATAGAACCTGCTCCCTTAAAGGAAGCTGCCGTACCTTTACCAACATCTCCATAACCACAAACTACAACCCTTTTTCCGGCCAACATAACATCTGTTGCTCTTCTAATAGCATCAACGGCACTTTCTCGACAGCCATATTTATTATCAAATTTAGATTTGGTAACAGAGTCGTTTATATTAATTGCCGGCATTGGTAATCTACCTTCCTTCATACGTTCATACAATCTATGAACACCGGTAGTTGTTTCTTCAGATATTCCTTTCACTTCTGATACCAATTCCGGATATTTATCTAGTACCATATTAGTTAAATCTCCACCATCATCCAAAATCATATTCAAAGGTTTTTTATCTTCACCAAAAAATAGTGTTTGTTCTATACACCAATCAAATTCTTCTTCATTCATACCTTTCCAAGCATATACTGGAAAACCTGCAGCAGCAATAGCAGCAGCGGCTTGATCTTGAGTAGAAAAAATATTACAAGAACTCCAGGTTACTTCTGCACCCAATGCTTTTAGAGTTTCTATCAAAACTGCGGTTTGAATGGTCATATGCAAACAACCGGCAATACGTGCTCCTTTTAAAGGTTGTTCATCCTTATATTCTTCACGTAGACTCATTAAACCAGGCATTTCAGCTTCAGCCAATTCAATTTCTTTTCTACCCCAATCAGCTAAAGAAATATCCTTAACTTTGTACGGTACATATGTAGTTGTTTTTATACTCATATTTATTTTATTTCAATTTTAAGATTGCAAAGTTACAAAATTACTTTTTAAACTAATGCCGCTATACAAAACGCTATTTATTAATAAATCTACTACAGTTTTTATTTGGAAAATTGAAGAATCTTTTGAAGATTTAGCAATCAATATTGACTTAACAGAAAATTCTCAAAATCGTGTAAACGGAATGAAATCTGATTTACATAGAAGAGGTTTTATGAGTATTCGTCATTTATTAGCAATAGTGGGTTATGTTGATGCCGATTTATACTATGACGACTTTGGAAAACCTCATCTTAAAAACGGTAAATTTATTTCAATTACACATTCCTTTATTTTTACTGCTATAATAGTAAGTGATACTACACGGGTTGGTATTGATATTGAAAAACAACGTGATAAGATATTACGTATTGCTCATAAATTCACCACCACAGAAGATTATGATCATTTGACTAACGAACAAGACTTGGTTAGAAAATTAACCATAGTTTGGGGTGCTAAAGAGTCTTTATATAAAATTTATGAGCAAGAAGGGTTAAGTTTTTTGCAGCATATATATGTAGAAGATTTTTCTTTTAAGGGGGCACAAACAACGGCAACAATTACATTTGGTGAAAAGATCAGCTCCTATGACATTTCCTTCCTGGAATTTGAAGGGTTTACTTGTGTTTATGCTTTAGATGAATTATTAAATTGAATGATACAAAGCAATCCTTATATTTGATTTTTTAATGAACATATACAAACACATAATTCAATCTATTGCTCAAAGAGAAAAACTTTTAGCCGTTTTGTTAGATCCTGAAAAAGTTAACTTAAAAGAGCTTTCACATCTTCTAGAAAAAATAAATAAAAAAGCTGATTTTATTTTTGTTGGTGGTAGTACTGTATCCAATGGAGATACGGATAGATTGGTGACAAAATTAAAAGAATTTACTCGTATTCCAATAGTATTATTTCCGGGAGATTATACTCAAATTACAGATAAAGCTGATGCATTATTGTTTTTATCATTGATTTCCGGTAATAATCCTGAATACCTCATCCAACAACAAATAAAATCAGTACCAAAACTCATAAATTCAAATTTGGAAATTATCCCAACCGGGTATATTTTAATTGATGGAGGTACAGAAACTGCAGTTCAGAGAGTTAGCAATACAAGGCCCATACCTCAAAACGAAACAGATTTAATTTTGCATACTGCTAAGGCAGGAGCATTTGCAGGTAAAAAATTAATCTATTTAGAGGCTGGATCAGGAGCCAAGTACCCTGTCAGTCAAAAAATTATCAATACCGTTAAAAGAGAATTAAATATTCCTTTAATTGTGGGTGGGGGTATTCGTTCAAAACAGCAATTAGAAAATGCTTATGATGCCGGTGCAGATCTGGTGGTAATTGGTACGGCTTTTGAAAAAAATAATTTATGGTTTGATATATTTTGATAGATGAATACACTAATTGATTTCTTTTTAGACCCTTATAGAACAGCTCCACTCATTAATATAATTTTAGAAATTATTGCTGCCGGTTTAGGCATTGCCAGCGTTTTATATGCTAAAAAAGAAAATGTCCTGGTTTTTCCTACCGGAATTATAAGCACAACCATATATATATATTTACTCTCTCAATGGAATTTATTTGGAGATTTAATCATTAATATCTACTATACTCTTATGAGTATTTATGGATGGTATATGTGGAGTAAACTTATAGATGCTAAAAAAAAGACACATATCCCCATTTCCAGAACTACTATTAAAGAAAAATGCATTGCTTTTGCCATTTTTATATTAGCCTCCATCTTTGTAATTTTTATTTATAGACATTATAATGTAATGCCAAACGACTTGAATTTCAAAGAAAGTGCAAGTTTTGCATATACCAATTTAACATCAGGTAGTTTAGAAAAATTTAGAGTAGCTGTACCATTTTTAGACACATTTACTACCGCAGCCGCTTTTGTAGCCATGTGGTTAATGGCAATTAAAAAAATAGAGAATTGGAATTTTTGGATACTCACCAATATTGTATCAATTCCGCTTTATTTTGTAAAAGGTTACGGATTTACAGGAATTCAATACACAATTTTCTTAATTTTAGCCTTTCAAGGATATCTAGTATGGAAAAAAAGCTTAAACAATCAAAAGGACCAAGTATTGTAAAGGTAGTATTGTTTGGTCCGGAATCCACCGGAAAAACAACACTCTCTACACAATTGGCAAGACATTATAATACGGTTTGGGTTGCTGAATATGCCAGAGAGTATCTTCAAAATAAATGGAATAATCAGCGTAAAACATGTGAAAATTCTGACTTATTGCCCATTGCAGTCGGGCAAATGAAATTGGAAAATAAATTGGTTAAAAAAGCGGATAAAGTATTGATTTGTGATACTGACTTATTAGAAACCAAGGTCTATTCTGAAGCGTATTATGGTGGAATAGTTGACCCTCTATTAGATAAAGCAGCTATAGAAAATACCTACGACTTATACTTGTTAACCTATATTGATACCCCATGGGAAGAAGATGATTTAAGAGACAGACCAGAACTCCGTAAGGAAATGTTTAACGCTTTTGAAAGTGCTCTACAAAAATATAACCGACCGTATATTTTATTAAAAGGAGATAAAAAAACACGTTTAAAAATGGCTACAGAAGCTATAGATAAATTACTAGAAGGCAGAGATAATTTGGACAGCTTCTCGGATAATTTAGCTGATATAGATTTGCATTTTTTACATCAGAATATAGAAAGTAATACCAATTACGGTTTATAATAAAGTACATAATCTATTCGCATCTTTATAGAGAAAATAAGGTATAAAAAAATAAGAAATTATACAAAGCCTTAAAAATTTGAATAATAAAATATAGGTTCAAAAATAGCAAGCATCAATTCCCCTCTAGAGAGGGGGTTAGGGTGTGTAAAAAATGAAAAAGCGAAAAATAATCCCATATAACCCAAACCTTAAAGAATTAGCAAGACAATTGCGTAATAATTCTACAAAATCAGAGGTTATTTATGGTTAAAATTAAAAGGGAAACAAATGCATGGTTATGATTTTCACCGGTAAAAACCAATAGATAATTTTATACTTGATTTTTTCTGCAATGAACTGATGCTCGCCATTGGAGTTGATGGGTATTCACATGAATTTATAGAAGTCTATAACAAAGATTTGAAAAAAGACAAAAAATTAAATGAACTAGGAATTACCGTTTTACGATTTTCTGACCATCAAGTATTAAAAGAAATGGATAATGTTTTACGTGCTATAGAATGGTTTATATTTGAATTTGAAAAAACGCACCCCTAGCCCCTCTCTAGAGGGGAATTAGTTAAATTTACATTTTTAGGAAGTTTTACACCAAATAATGAACACTGAAAACCTCATCAAAGAACTCAGCTTTAAAGCCATTAGAAGTAGTGGACCTGGTGGACAACATGCCAATAAAGTATCATCTAAAATTGAATTGACTTTTGATCTTGACAATTCAACAGAACTCAATGATGAACAAAAAACGCTCTTGTTAAAAAATTTAGAGAATAGACTAACTAAAGAAAATATACTTATTCTTTTTTGTGATCAAACTAGAAGTCAACACAAAAACAAGGAAATTGTCATTGACCGTTTTTTAGACATTATTAATAACGGATTAAAAAAACCTAAAGTAAGAAAGGCAACAAAAATTAGCAAATCGGCTATAAGAAAAAGGTTAGAAAAAAAGAAACAACTAGCTTTTAAAAAAGCACTTAGACAAAAACCTAATATTGATTAAGCAAAACAAATTCGGTTAAATCAGAAACCAATATATTTTTCAATTCAGTCCGATTCTGTTTAGTTGTTTTAGCAAATAGAAATCCAAAAAGTGGATATTTTGAATACGCTATTTTTCTAAGTTCTAAGGGGTTCTTGAAAGTAGATAGTAATTTGTCATAATCGAATGATTTGATTTGATCCGCGTCATATCCTGTGGCATTATTTAGGATGATGATACTATAAATAGACCCATCAGACTTTTTTATTATAGCATTCCAATCGGGTACTTTTTGTTCAAAATAATATTGATAAGGGTTAAATCCGTAAGCATAATACGTCAAGTCTGGCGTTGTACACCAGCCACCAAAACGCATAGGATTTCCTTCAATTGGAATTATTGTATTATTATCAATTCTTATTTCAATATGCAATGGAAAACTAGTTAAACCTGCAAGATTATTTACCTTTTCTAAAAAAACCTGAACTTTATCCTTTAATTTTTTAATAATTGTTGTGGATGTAAAATATAGTCGGTCACTCACATCATCACCAGAAGAAAACTGATGCTCCAATATAATTAAAATTACAGGTTTGCCTTCTTTATTAAAATAACAATCTATAGCATATTCTTTTCCACTAATATAAGATTCAATAATAAATTCTGTCGCATCCATTACTTGTAAAGGATATATATTCTTAACAGTATCCATTTCAATTTTAAGACTTGTTAAGGCGTCTAACCAATCATTGGTGTTTTCTATTATATGAACACCCATACTAAAAAAACCAACATTTGGTTTTACAACAAAAGGGATAGGTAAACTTTCAATATTTAGATTTTTTAATTCACTAAACGCCACTTTTTTGAAATAAAAATCTGGGTATAATTCAGTAATTAAATTCCTAAATTTTTCTTTGTTTTTAAACAATTCTATCTGTTGAGGCAAATTTGAATTCTTTAGATTATTTCCAATCCAACCAATAGCATTTTCAGAATTGGTGTATAACAATTCCTTTTGATCTACAATTTTTTGAATAGCTTCATCATCGGTAATAAGATACTTTTCAATAGTTTTTATTTCATTAGCAAACTGATTTTCAAGTACAGGTAGTTGAAATTTATTAATAGTATCAATTAAAAAATCAGATACATAAGGTTTATCAAGAATTACCATTGTTATTTAGTTTGAAAATACAAAATTAACTCGTTTTTAATAAACTAAAGGCTACATTTATTACCTAATTATAATGTTAGTCTTGTAAGTCCAATAAAACCAACCATGTCTAAATTGTCCGGCAATTGATTTTTTTTGTAAATAAATTCAATTCGCTACTCATAATTAATAATTGATAATTATATTTGCCTCAATCTTAAAAGGGGTGCTTTTTTAAGTAATGAATTCGCAGTATTGAGTTCAGAATTAAAAGGGCTGAGATTACACCCATTGAACCTAGAACGGGTAATGTCGTTTAGGGATCCTAGCGAAAAAAATGTCTGATGGGCATTTGTAGCAAAGGAGTTAAATGGCGGGTAGGCAATCTTTACATACAATTGCCATGTCATCAAAATTCACCAAAAGAATAATTACCTCTTTTTATTCGATTAATAATATATAATCGTATGAAAAATTTATTCAATAATCCGTCATTCCTGCTTAGGCAGGAATCTCATTATTCATTTTTTTTTCTTTTTTTAATCCTATTCTCTTACAGCACTTTTGCACAGGAATTTACTGTTTCAGGAACTGTAGTTGACGAAAACGAGCAACCTTTACTCGGTACTGATGTTTTTATAAAAGGAACTAATAAGGGAACTACAACCGATCTTAAAGGAAAATATGAGCTAATACTCCCAAAAGGGCAATATACTTTAACTTTTAGTTTTATGTCCCAACCGATTGAGAGATCATTTTTTCTATCAGCCAATAAAATACTGGATATCCAAATAGGACAAGAACCTAAAAAATTAGATGAAGTCATAGTAAGAGCAGTTCGGGTTAATGCTACTTCTCCTATTACACATTCTAATATTGATAAAAGAGAACTTAGCAAAAGAAATTTAGGGCAAGACATCCCTATTTTACTTAACTTTTTACCAAGTGTTGTGACCACCAGTGATGCAGGTGCAGGTGTTGGGTATACAGGTATACGTATTAGAGGTAGTGATGCCAGCAGAGTAAATATTACCATCAATGGTATTCCGTATAATGATAGCGAAAGTCAAGGTACGTTTTGGGTAAACATGCCTGATTTTACTTCCTCTACTGAAAATTTACAATTACAACGCGGTGTGGGTACTTCAACCAATGGATCAGGAGCTTTTGGAGCCAGTTTAAACATATTGACTGATGCGGTTTCGGATAAACCCTACGGTGAAGTATCAAATGCTTTCGGCTCATTTAATACTAAAAAACACAATGTAAAATTTAGCACTGGTTTAATTAACGATCATATTGAAATAGCCGGTAGATTGTCTAAAATATATTCTGATGGTTATATAGACAGAGCGTCATCCGATTTAAAATCTTATTTTTTACAAGCCGTTTATATTGACGACAATACATTAATAAAAGCATTGACTTTTGGAGGGCACGAAATTACTTATCAATCTTGGTTTGGTATTGATGCTGAAACTTTAACATCTAATAGAACTTTCAATCCTGCCGGAATGTATACAGATAAGGAAGGTAATACTCAATTTTATGATAATGAAGTTGATAATTATAAACAAGACCATTATCAACTACACTGGAATGAACGTTATAATAATAACTGGACAAGTAGTATTGGCTTAAATTATACCAAAGGGAGAGGATATTTTGAGCAATACAAAGAAGATGAAGATTTTGCAGATTATGATTTTACCCCTTTAGCTTTAGGTGGTGAAATTATCAATACTACAGATTTGATCAGACGCCGATGGTTAGACAATGACTTTTATGTTGTCAACGCAAATACCAATTTCAAAAACAATACTGTTGATTTAATTTTTGGTGGTTCCTATAGTTTCTATGATGGAGATCATTTTGGTGAAGTAATTTGGGCAGAAAATTCAGGAGGTTCAGCAATTCGAGATCAATACTATGTTGGAAATGGTAAAAAAACAGATATCAGCATTTTTTCTAAGGCAACTTTTAGAGTAAATGAGAAACTAAGTTTATATGGAGATTTACAAGGACGGTTTGTAGCTTACAAAACTAAAGGACTAACATCAGACAGAGTCCCATTAGTTATTGATAAAGTCTATTCTTTTTTTAACCCTAAGGCTGGAGTCACTTATAAAATGAATGCTAAAAATCAGCTTTATGCATCCTATGCAATAGCCAATAGAGAGCCTAGAAGAAGTGATTTTGAAAATGGTATTACCCAATCTGAAAAACTAAACGATTTTGAGTTGGGTTATAGATTAAATACTAGTAAAGTAAAGTTTAACTCGAACTTATATTATATGCAATATAAAGATCAAATGGTATTAACCGGTCAACTTGATGATGTAGGAGCACCTATACGTACTACTAGTGGTAAAAGTTATCGTTTAGGATTGGAATTTGATGCTGTGCTCCAGGTTTCTAAAAAATTAATACTGCAATCTAATCTAGCCTTAAGCAGTAATAAAAATAAAGATTTTGTAAGTTCTAAAGATGGAAATTTGGTTAATTTAGGTAATACAAACATCTCTTTTTCACCAAAAATAATTGCCGGAAATACAATTACTTATAAACCTCTTAAAAATTTACAATTTTCTTTATTGTCAAAATATGTGGGTAAACAATTCATGAGCAATACCGATGCTGATTTTTCAATATTGGATAGCTATTTTATCAATGACATCAATATTGTTTATGAAATAAACCCGAATAAAGTTTTTAAGTCGATTGTGTTTTCCGCATTGATCAATAATATTTTTAATACAACATATGTTTCTAATGGATATTATTATACCTATGATGATACTTGGTCAAATCCTGGAAATACAATAACTATTGAAGGTTCGGGTTATTATCCTCAAGCCACAACTAACTTTTTACTAGGCCTTACTTTGAAGTTTTAATATAAACCTCACAGGTTTTCAAAACCTGTGAGGTTTAAAAATCTTCTAACTTTTATTTGCCAATTGTCCACAGGCGGCATCAATATCTTCACCTCTACTTCTTCGCACATTTACTACAACATGATTGGCTTCTAATGTTTTAACATACATATTTATAGCCTTAGAAGAAGCTTGTTGAAATTCGCCATCATCAATAGCGTTATATGCAATCAAATTTACTTTAGAAGGGATTTTTTTACAATAATCTACCAAGGCATTAGCGTCTTTTTGTGCGTCATTAATATCTTTCCATACCACATATTCAAATGTAATTTTTCGTTTGGTTTTGGCATACCAATATTGTAAAGATGCTAATAATTCAGTCAAATTGCTTTTATCATTAATGGGCATCATTTTAGAACGAACCTCATCAATTGCGGAATGTAGAGAAACGGCTAAGTTAAATTTTACCTCATCATCAGCTAATTTTTTGATCATTTTTGGAATTCCTACTGTAGAAAGGGTAATTCGTTTAGAGGACATTCCCAGGCCTTCATCAGAAGTAATTTTATCAATAGCTTCCAAAACATTCTTATAATTTAAGAGCGGTTCGCCCATTCCCATAAAAACGATGTTAGATAATTTATGATTATGATATAGTCTACTTTGTTTATCAATGGCGACAACCTGATCATAAATTTCATCTGGATTTAAATTCCGCATACGTTTTAACCGAGCTGTAGCACAAAAATTACAGTCTAAACTGCACCCTACCTGACTAGAAACACAAGCCGTAGTTCTAGTATCTGTGGGAATCAACACAGATTCAACGATCATGTTATCATGCAATTTAATGGCATTTTTAATTGTGCCATCAATAGAACGTTGCATCTGATCTACTTCAATATGGTTGATTACAAAATGCTCCTCAAGCATATTTCTGGTTTCTTTTGACAAGTTGGTCATATCGTCAAAAGAATACGTTGCTTTTTGCCATAACCATTCATAGACTTGGTTTCCGCGAAAAGCTTTATCATTATTTTCAGAAAAAAATGCTCTGAGTTCTTCTTTTGTCAAGGCACGTATGTCTTTCTTCTTTGTCATATAAATATAAAAAACGTCCTGAAAAAAATCAAGACGTTATCATTTAATTGAATAGGCTAATTATTTATTTAACACTATCCTTTTTACCAAACTTTTATTGGTTTCTATTTCAATAATTTTTACAAAATAAATATCACTTGGTAAATTACTGAGATTTATTGATTGACTATTTTGTAATTTTTTAGCTAATAGTGTTTGCCCTAAAACATTATAGACTTCATACTTCAAATCGTTTACCAAACCGGAAGATTTAATATTAACAAGTCCGGTAGTAGGGTTAGGGTATACAGTAATGTTTATTTCCAAAAATTCATCATTTATGGCTAAGGTATTTTCTAAAGCATCTAAGGTGTTGGCGTTTGTGTTTTGTGGATCCAACCAATTTTTTAATTGAGTAGCTGCAGAACCACCTCTGCTCCATGAGGTAGCAAACCTACCATAAAGATCAAAATCATTATTGTCAGAAGTTCCTGTACATAAGGCTTCTCCACCAAAAAGCTGGCCAATAATATGTCCATTTTCATTAAATAATGGCGACCCTGAAGAACCTCCTTCTGTTACTCCCAACTCCCAACCATCACCTAAACCAATTCCATCAGTCAAACCTCCAATAAGCCAAAGTTGTTTTCCATTAGATGTTGTTTTAGTAGCACCTGTATCATCTCTGCAAACTTTCATAATATCTCCTCTCGGGTGATGTATACCTACTTCAAAAATGGGATTGGTATCTGTATTATCCCATCCGGCAAAGGTAACATCCCAATCTGTTGGAATACTCCCATTAATTTCTAATAACATAACGTCTGAATTTGGGTTTTCAGCTCTTATGGTAGAACCACTCATAGTAAAAGCCTCTGCACTATCTGTACTATCAAATTTTTTGGCACAAATGGGATTCGGACTTATCCAATTAAATCGCATAGAAAAAATGGCAGGATTTGATGCTGGATCGCCAACATCTCGCTCTAAACAATGATTGGCAGATAAAAAATATAGCTTTTTATCCTGCTCCATATTATTTATTAATGCCCCTGAACATATATATCCATCTCCCATACTTAAAAAACCTACAGATTTTTTTAAGACCTCTTTTTGAGTTTCAAAATCATTACCTATGGGGCAATCAACATCATGATTACAATCACCAGAATTGTTTATTTTTAATAAAGAAGATTTATGATATCCTTTTTGATAGGTATGACCTAATCTATAACCATGTACCACCGAATTGATATTCAATATACCTTGATCTTTTACTTCTTTTGGTTCATAATATTCTACCCACAATTTATCCCCATTGACAAACCAGGTACCCAAAACTTTATTTTCATTATTTTGAGTTGATGTATAAGCACCTATTAAATCAGATTTATCATCATTATATAAATATATATTACTGCCTTTAGGTAAAAAGAAGTTATTAAAGTTTACACTTAGATGCACAGCATCTGGTGAACTGAATAAAATTCTCCAGATACGATCTCCGTTAGATAATTGTGTCCAAAAACCTGCATTATCAAGTCCAAAATTCACTTTATGAGAAATACCAATTCTATATGGTTTGGTATTTAGTTTATCATTAATATCATCTTCTTCCTTAATTTGTTGAAGATTAGCTTTTGGTAGAACTATCGGGCTAATACCAGATTTCGTTTCAGCTATACTCCAACTTTTAGGATTTCCTTGGTTGGTTACTTGAGCATTAAGAAGAAATGTACAACTTAGAAAAAAAAATAGTAAATATTTCATAAAGCAGATTTTTAATGTCATTTGTGTAAAGGTATTAACTTTTTTACACTAAAAAGCCTTATAAAATTACATAAGGCTCTTTTTTATTGATTTATATAAATATTATATGATTAACATGGCATCACCATATGAATAGAAATTATATTTTTCTTTTATGGCTTCAGCATAGGCTTCTTTTAGAAAATCATGCCCGGCAAATGCAGCAGTCATCATCATTAAAGTAGATTTAGGGGTGTGAAAGTTAGTAACCATGGCATCAGCTATACTAAAATCATACGGTGGAAAAATAAACTTGTTCGTCCATCCACTAAATGTTTTTAAATGATGATCGGCAGACACTGAGCTTTCTAGAGTTCTCATTACCGTGGTGCCAATGGCACAAACTCTCTTCTTATTATCTATGGCATTATTGATAACTTTAGCAGCATTTTCTGGAATTGTAATTTCTTCAGAATCCATCTTATGTTTAGATAAGTCTTCTACTTCAACCGGTTGAAAAGTACCTAAACCAACATGTAGAGTAATTTCTTCAAGCTTAACCCCTTTAATTTCTAATCTTTTTAATAAGTGCTTAGAAAAATGCAAACCCGCAGTTGGGGCGGCAACTGCTCCCTCATGCTTAGCATAAATAGTTTGATACCTTTCATCATCAATAGGTTCAACATCTCTATCAATGTATTTAGGTAATGGCGTTTCTCCTAATTCTTTTAATTTTTTTCTAAAAGCCTCGTAAGATCCATCATATAAAAAACGTAATGTTCTTCCTCTAGAAGTAGTATTATCAATTACTTCAGCTACCAGGTCATCATTATCACCAAAAAATAATTTATTGCCAATTCTAATTTTTCTGGCTGGATCTACCAAAACATCCCATAATCTACTTTCTGCATTTAATTCTCTCAATAAAAAAACTTCTATTCTTGCTCCCGTCTTTTCTTTATTACCATATAATCTTGCTGGAAATACTTTTGTATTATTAAATACCATTACATCATCTTCATCAAAATAATTAACCAAATCTTTGAACAATTTATGTTCGATTTTTTCAGTTTTTCTATCTAATACCATAAGCCTAGCTTCATCTCTTTGCTCCGACGGATATTTAGCCAATAAACCTTCTGGCAATTCAAATTTAAAATGTGATAATTTCATGTGTCTGTTTTAGTTTTTCAATTTTCACATGGAACTTGTAAAAACCTTCTCCTTGGGGATATCCCGAAGTATCGGGATTATTGTACTCGTTTCATGGGTTTTGTGTATATTTTTGCTTTTCTAATAAAAAACGAGTGCAAATATACAATATCCGAATAGCCTTTGTCAAGTGTTTGTTTAAATATATTATTTCTAAGGTGTTTTTTGAAGTTTATATAAAGTAATTTCTAATATAAAAGTGAGGTTGAATATGTATATTTGCCAAAATTCATGAAATGAGTACTAAAGTTACGCCATATAAAGATTCTGAACTTAGCAAAAAGGAGCAAGTAGCTGAAATGTTTGATAATGTTTCAGGTAATTATGACTTTTTAAATAGAATAATGACTTTTGGTATAGATATAAAATGGAGGAAAAAAGTGGTAAAAATTGTAGGCAATAAAAAGCCTGAAACCATACTTGATATTGCAACTGGCACAGGAGATTTTGCTATCATGCTTGCAAAATTAAAACCTAAAAAAATTGTAGGCATAGACCTTTCTATAGGGATGCTACAAGTTGGTATACAAAAGGTAAAAGAGAAAAACCTTGAAGATTTAATTGAAATGGTTCTAGGAGATTCTGAAGATTTACCTTTTGAAGATGATTCATTTGACGCCATAACAGTAGGTTTTGGAGTAAGAAATTTTGAAAACTTAGATAAAGGGCTTCAAGAAATATACAGGGTCTTAAAACCCAATGGAATTTTTGTGGTTCTAGAGACCTCTCAACCAGAAAAATTTCCCGTAAAACAGCTCTTTAATTTTTATTCAAAATATATTATTCCAACGATAGGTAAATTAGGTTCTAAAGACAAAAGAGCCTATACTTATTTACCAGAATCTGCTGCTGTTTTTCCTTATGGAAAAAAATTCAACAATATTTTAGAAAAAAATGGGTTTAATAATGCAACTAATAAACCTTTAACTTTTGGATCTGCCTCTATTTATACCGCAATGAAATAAATAAATTAGCAGATTAATTTTTTATAAAACTCTAATTATGTTATGCTTATGTTAAATAACATTCAAAAAAAAGGTAAAAATAATAAAATGATAAAATCATTTTTATGCATTATGGGCATGCTTTTTATATTTGGAAATACTTTTGCTCAAAAAGACAGAGTAGAATATTTGCCTAATAAAGATAAAAAAAAGATCCATTATGGTTATTATTTAGGTATTAATAAAAAAAGCTTTAAAGTAAGTTATGAATTACCAGATTCTTTTGTTGAAGTTGAAGATGGTTATGGATTTAATATAGGATTGGTATTAGGATATAATATCAATGATAATTTAAATTTACGTTTTGAGCCTGGTTTGTCTAGTAATACTAAAACACTAACTTTTTCCAATCCAAATTTTATACCCAATACAGACGCAGCTAGAATAAGAAAAGTACCAGGTACTTATTTCAGAATGCCATTATTATTACAGTTTAGAACAAATAGATTAGATAATATGCGTGCTTTTGTTATTGGAGGTGTTTCATATGATTATAATTTCTCAAGCCAACAGAACAATACTGACGATAATTCTAAAGGTCAGTTTAGAATGAAAACAAGTAATTTTATGTATGAAGTAGGTTTAGGAGTTGATTTATACTTACCCTATTTTAAATTTTCACCTTCTATACGAGGAGTTTTTGCTATCAATAATGAAATAGTACCTGATGATAACCCTAGTAGCCCTTGGACATTACCTATAGATTATTTTGGCACTAGAGGTGTTTTTATCAATTTTACTTTTGAATAGATATTTTTAAGTTGTAAAAAATAACCACTTAATTGACAAGTTCTTCTGTTTAACATTCATCTCATAACTTTAATGCAATCCGTTTAGCTTCTTCTAAACTCATTCAACAAAATAGCAGTAGCAGTAGCAACATTTAGACTTTCAGCATTACTATTTTCTCCAAATCTTGGAATGGTTATTTTTTGAGTAAGAACCTTTTCTATATTACTAGAAATCCCATTAGCTTCATTTCCCATAACCAATATCGCATTTTTTTTAAGTGTTGTATTATAAATGGTTGTTCCATTCATAGCTGCACCATATATTGGTAATTCTATCTTTTTTAAATACCTTTCAAGATCAGTATAAACAACAGACACTCTACTCAAAGAACCCATAGTAGCTTGAACTACCTTTGAATTATAACAATCAACAGTATGTAAAGAACATACCAATTGTGAAACACCAAACCAATCACATAGTCTAATAATTGTGCCTAAATTACCAGGATCATTTATAGAATCTAATACAAGTATTAATCCCTTATCCACAAAATCAGCAGGTTTTGGCATTTTAAAAAGACCTAATACTTTATTTGGTGTGAACAAAGTACTGATTTTTTGAAGTTCATTTTCAGAGATTAATTGTGGCTCGTATTTTGATATTACTGAATAATAATTTTCAACACAAAACAATTTTTCTAATTGCATTGTTGATGATAAAAATTCATTCACGGCTTTAATGCCTTCAACAACAAACAATTGATGCTTAATTCGGTACTTTTTTTGTTGTAAACTCGTTATTAATTTGTGTTGATTTTTGCTTAACATTTAAATAGTAGTATTTTTGATACTTTGAATTGAATTTTTCCTTAAAAACTTGAACTGCATTGTATAATTATTTTGCTAAAATAATAGTATTTATCTTATTTATTATTGTAATTATTTCTTGTAATGCTACAAAACGAGTTCCAGAAGGTAAATATCTATTAACAAAAAACAATATTATAGTAAATGATAAAAAAACATCTGACCCTGAGATCTCAAGTTATTTAAAACAAGCACCTAATACAAAGGTACTGGGATTTCCCTTTTCATTACACCTATACAATATGGCTAATACCACTAATAATAATTCTTTTAATAATTGGTTAGAAAAAAATCCTAAAAAAGAAAAAAAATTAATTAGTGTTTTTTCTAGAAAACAAGTAAAAGCCTTAGGGAAGGCCTACAAGGGTATAAATTCTTGGTTTATAAAAAATGGTAATTCTCCAGTAATTTCTGATAGTATTAAAGTTAAAAAATCTGTAATATCATTGACAAAATATATGCAGAGCAAAGGATTTTTTGACGCCGAAGTTTCATTTAAGCAAGATAAAAAGAGTAATAAAAAAACCAGCATAGATTATTTAATAGAAAAAAGAGAGCCTTATTTTATTGATAGTGTCTCTGTAAAAATTGATTCTCCGGTACTTGACTCATTATATAAATTACATAAGGAAAAGTCTTTAGTTGTTGGCGGTAATCAAATTGATTATTCTGATTTTGAAAAAGAAGAAGCTAGATTAATTACCCTTTTTAGAAACTCTGGAGTTTATCATTTCGGAAAAAATAATATGAGATTTTGGCTAGATACTATTGAAAAAGGTCATAAAATAGATGTATACTTAAAGGTTGATGATAGAATTCTAGAACAAAATGATAGTATTTTTACTGAACCCTTTGAAATAAAAAGGGTTACCAAAGTAAATGTATATACCGATTTTTTATTTGATAATAAAAATGATCATATAAAAGATTCTGCCAGTTATAAAGGTTATAATTTTTATGCTAATAACAAAATAAATTACAAACCTAAATATTTATCTAATGCCATTAGTATACAACCAGGAGGCGTTTATAAAGATACCGAAAGAGATTTAACCAGAAAACACTTACGAGAGCTTCAAAATTTTAAGCCTTCTCTTAATATTAAATATGATGAGAATAAAGACGGTTCTCTTTCTGCAAATATATTTCTAAGCCCTTTAAAAAAATATTCCTTCGGTTTTGATAATGAATATATTACTTCAAACATCAAGCCTTTTGGTATTTTAGGAAAATTTTCGTGGTTAGATAGAAATGTTTTTAGAGGTGCAGAAGTATTAGAATTATCTTTTCAAGGTTCATTTTTAAATTCTGCTTTAGACCCTTCCAATAATTCATCCTTTTTAGGTTTGGATGCCTGGGAAATAGGATCAAATGCTACTTTAAAAATACCACGGATATTGTTTCCATTAAATACCACAAGGTTAATTCCAAAGAGAATGGCACCAAAAACAAATATTAGTGCTAGTGTTAGTATTCAACGTAATGTTGGTTTAGACAGGCGTAATATAACCGGAGGTATAAATTACACATGGCAAAGCTCTAAAACCACCAATCATAAATTTGAATTGTTAAATGTACAATACATTAAAAATCTAAGGACTGATAAATATTTTTCAATTTTCGTTTCAGAATCACGTAAATTAGATAGTATTGCTTTTGGTTTAGATTTCAATAATATCACTCCAGACATTACTGAAATAGATACTGATGGAAATTTAATTGATTATGAGGCCTATATGACTCGCATTCTTGAATCTAGTGATGACTTTGAAATCACAAATCCTATAGAACTTTTAGAAGTACAAAAAGTTAATGAACGGAAAGATATTTTAGTTGAAGATGTTTTAGTACCGGTAATTTCATACACATATAATTATAATAATAGAGATAATTTTACCGATAATAATTTTTCTAGTTTTACTGGCAGATTAATTTCTTCAGGTACAATAACCTCTTTATTTATTAAAAAACCTGCAGGTGAGTCAAAAAAAAAATTGTTTGGTTTGAGGATTGCTCAATATATAAAACCAGAAATAGAATTTAAAAAATATTGGAGTTTTGGCCCTAGCTCTACATTAGTTCATAGAACATTTGTAGGTGCCGCAATTCCTTTTGGTAATTCTGATGTTATACCATTTAGTAGGAGTTATCGTGCAGGTGGTTCAAATGATATTAGGGCTTGGAATACCTTTAGATTAGGCCCAGGTTCTGAATTAAATGGATTAGAATTTAATACAGGTAGTTTAAAATTAACTTCTAATTTAGAATATCGTTTTAAAGTTATAAATAGTTTTCATAGTGCACTATTTATTGATGCCGGTAATATTTGGGATATAACAAATTCTAACATTACCTCTAGCGACGGTAAATTCAACGGGTTTTCTTCTATAAAAGATATAGCCATTGGCTCAGGTTTTGGTATAAGATATGATTTTAGTTTTCTGGTCTTTCGATTTGATATCGGTTTCAAAACATATGAACCTTATTTACAATCTTCAGATAAATGGTTAAAAAATTATAATTTTAATCACGCCGTATATAATATTGGTATCAATTATCCTTTTTAAAAGAATTAGCTTTAATTCCATTTGATCTATAATGAAGGAATAATCAATCTATAACGATTTCGCTTTTTTATCTTAAATTCCTATTAAATTTTAGTAATTTTATCCCTTATTATTAATTTAAATAATTATGTCTCATAAAATAAATCCAGGAGTTGCTACAGGCAATCAAGTACAAGAAATTTTTAATTTAGCTAAAGAAAAAAAGTTTGCATTACCCGCTGCAAATGTTGTAGGTTCTAACACCATCAATGGTGTTTTGGAAGTTGCAGCAGAATTAAATGCTCCAGTTATTATTCAATTTTCAAATGGAGGTGCTCAATTTGTAGCCGGCAAAGGATTATCTAACGAAAATCAAAAAGCTGCGATTGTGGGAGGTATCGCCGGAGCAAAACATGTTCATGTATTGGCAGAAGCCTACGGTGTACCTGTTATTTTACATACTGATCATTGTGCAAAAAAATTATTACCATGGATTGATGGTTTATTGGACGCCAGTGAAAAACATTTTGCTGAAACAGGTAAACCTCTATTTAGCTCTCATATGATTGACCTTTCTGAAGAACCTATTGAAGAAAATATTGAAATCTGTAAAAAATACTTGAGCCGTATGAGCAAAATGGGTATGACTTTAGAAATTGAATTAGGTATTACCGGTGGTGAAGAGGATGGTGTGGACAATACTGATGTAGATAGTTCTAAATTATACACTCAACCTGAAGAAGTTGCCTATGCCTATGAAGAGCTTAAAAAAGTTAGTGATAAATTTACAATTGCTGCTGCTTTTGGCAATGTTCATGGTGTTTATAAACCTGGTAATGTAAAATTGACTCCAAAAATTTTAAAAAACTCTCAAGAGTATATTTCCAAAGCATATAATGTACCACATAATACTATTGATTTTGTTTTTCATGGAGGATCAGGTTCTACTGTTGAGGAAATTAGAGAAGCAATAGATTATGGTGTTATAAAAATGAATATCGATACCGATTTGCAATATGCTTTTATGAGTGGTATTAGAAATTATATGGCTGATAATACTGCTTATTTACAGAGTCAAATTGGTAATCCTGATGGAGATGATGTTCCAAATAAAAAATACTACGATCCAAGAAAATGGTTACGTGAAGGAGAGCTTACTTTTAACGCCAGATTAAAACAAGCTTTTAAAGATCTGAATAATGTAGATACATTATAATTTAATGAAATAAGAAAGTTCAGCAAAATTTAATTTTGCTGAACTTTCTTATTTTTTAGTAACTTGCCCATCCAAATTATATATTATGTCGTCTTGGTTTAAAAGAAAAGATAAAGGGATTCAAACACCAACTGAAGATAAGAAAGATGTGCCTAAAGGGCTTTGGTATAAAACACCAAGTGGAAAAATAGTTGATACTGATGAACTAAAAGACAACTATTATGTAAGTCCTGAAGACGGTTATCACGTAAGAATTGGAAGTAATGAATACTTCGAAATTTTATTTGATGAAAATAAATATAAAGAACTTAATGCCAAAATAACGGCTAAAGACCCATTAACTTTTTCTGATACCAAAAAATATGTAGACCGTCTAAAAGAGGCTCAAGAAAAAACCAAATTAAAAGATGCCATAAGAACCGCTGTTGGTAAATCATTGGGTAAAGATTTAGTGATTGCCGCGATGGATTTTGCATTTATTGGTGGTTCTATGGGCAGCGTAGTTGGAGAAAAAATAGCAAGGGCAATTGATTATGCTATTAAAAATAAAACACCTTTTTTAATGATCTCGAAATCTGGTGGAGCTCGAATGCAGGAAGCTTCACTTTCTTTAATGCAATTGGTAAAAACCTCAGCTAAGTTAGCCCAATTAGCAGAAGCAGGCATACCTTATGTTTCCTTATGTACAGACCCAACTACAGGTGGCACAACAGCATCTTATGCTATGCTAGGCGATGTGAATTTTGCTGAACCCAATGCTCTAATTGCCTTTGCAGGACCAAGAGTAGTAAAAGATACTACTGGGAAGGATTTACCAGAAGGCTTTCAGCGTTCTGAATTTTTATTAGAACATGGTTTTTTAGATAAAATTATAGAAAGGAAGGATCTAAAAAAACAAATTAATTTATATATTGATTTGATTGAAAATATTCCGATAAGAGTAGAAGAAGTAGAAAAAAAATAGTGTAATTATCTTATTCAAAATTGGAAAAACACCTAATGATACTCTTTAGTACCAGTAGGTGTTTTTAATGATTATAAATTACTTAGGTGAATTTCTCTTTCTCCCCTATCATTAATATTGATAGTTGCCAAATCATCACAAGATCCCTCTCCATAATTCAATAAAGCTTTATTGTTATTTTTATTGAGTTCAATAATACCACTTACCAAAAACTTACAGGCTAATTCTCTCCTTAGTGCTTCAATTACTTGAGCAGAAAGTACGGTTCCATCTCTTTTTGTAAATGTCCAATTCCCTGTGATTAAAAACACATTATCACCCCACGCATTTGTGCCTTGCCCTTCAATCATTTCTCTGACTTTTTTTCCTTCTTTTTTGGCATATAAGCCATCAGCCCAAGTAACTGTAATATTAAATGTTTTTGTGGATTGAGGGTTGCCATTTTCATTTGAACGTTCTCTTAAAATAATACCTTCTCCGGCAACATTTTTCTGGTTAAAATAAAAGTTTTCAAACATATAAGAAATAGTTTTAGTGGCTACTTCCGGGTTCTTTTCATAGGATAGCATAATTATTCCACTTACAAAATTTCCATTTCTTAATTCACATCCTTCACCAAAGTCTATCGTAACCGTTTTTTTGTTTAATGTAATTACTTTGGTAATGGTCACACAGTCCGGTAAATACCTTTCTGAATCAAAGCTCTTGGTGTTGGGGTATTCTTCTGTTAGGTAAGCCTCCTCAATAATAACACTAGTTTCATCTGAAACTTCATCAATTACCGCTTCTGTTTCAGCAGTTTTTAAATCAATTGCTTCTACTGGCACATCTTGAATAGCCTCGCTATTATCGCATGCAATAAATACAAATGTTGATAGCAAAGCTATCATTACTAATTTTAATTTTTTCATCATACTAATTTTAAAAGTTATGCTAATATGACCAAAGAAATTATAAAAGGTTTAAAATTAAAAATTTTTCATATCATTAAGTATCCTTAGTAGCGGTTCTTTTTTCCTTATAGACACTTCTATTTCGCTGCCATCATTTAATTTCACGACTCTTTTTTTCTGATTAAATTGATTTAGATAAAGTAAATTGATCAAATGTGATTGATGAATCCTAAAAAAGAGGTAAGATTTTAATAAATTTTCAAAATATTTCAATGTTTTAGAAACAGTTATTCTTTTATCGTTTTGAAGATATAAGTGGGTATAATTACCATCAGCCTGACATCGTATTATTTCTTTAACTTTAATTATATGTAATCCTTCTGAATTAGATAAGTTAATTACTTTATTATCATTGTTCTTATTAAGATTATGTAAAAGAGATGCTACTTTTTTAGCTGAATTGAGCAGTGTTTTTCTTTCTTTTAACTTATCCATAGCCAGTGTTAAATCATCATTATCAATAGGTTTTAATAAATAATCTAATGCAGAAAATTTAAAGGCTTCTACAGCGTAACTATCATATGCTGTTGTAAAAATAATTTCAAAATTGATGGTATTTAACTGTTTTAATAAGTCAAAACCCATTTCATTTTGTAGTTGTACATCTAAAAACAATACATCAATGTTGTAATTTTCAAGTATGCTTTTAGCCTGAGAAACTGAATGGCAAATTTTATAATTACCTATATTGTGTTTGTGATTTTCAAATAATAGTTTCAATCTATCAATACAATGTTGCTCGTCATCAACAATTAGGGCTTGTAACATAAATTTAATTAAAATTGTTCCTCTAAAGGTAATGAAAGTTCAACTTTAAATCCTTTTGGCTTGTCTATTAATTTTAAATCTCCTTTTACCTTTTTTTGTTGACTAATAATTTCTAACCTGTTTTTGGTAATTTCAATACCCATTGAGGTTTTAGAAGACTTACTTTTTGTCATTCTTCCAACACCGTTGTCGTCAATTGTACAAATAAGCATCTTTTCTTTTTGTTTAATTGATATGGTAATTTCACCATCTTCCGTTAATGGGGCAATACCATGCCATATACTATTTTCTATAAATGGTTGTAATATTAATGGGGGAATTAAAGTATTTTCTTGGTCAATTTGATCATCAATTTCAAAATGATATTCAAATTTACTGTGTAAACGATAAGATTCTAACTGGATATATAGTTCTGTCAATTCTAACTCTTCTGCTATCGGAATCCATTTTTTATCAGAATTTTCTAAAATAGCTCTTATAAGTTTTGAAAATTTCACCAAATAATTATTGGCCTCTTTAATATTATTTTTAGCAATAAAATCATTTATAGAGTTTAATGAATTAAAAATAAAGTGCGGATTCATTTGAGTTCTTAAAGCTTTAAGTTCAGTATCGGCCACTTTAGATTCGAATTGTGATGTTCTTACTTTTTCAATGTCGTCTCTTCTCTTTTTATAAAATATACCCCCTAAAACTGCAATCAATAGCAATATTGCTCCACCTGACATGGCCGAATTCTTTATTATTTTTTGACGTTTAATTTCTGCGTTTGATAAGGCTTCTTTTTTCTCTAATTGAAACTGCATATCTTTTCTAGTGATTTCAGCTTTCTTTTCTTCACTAAAAATGCTATCCCTAAATTGAATATGATTCTCATAGGCTTCTAAAGCTTGTTTGTAATCCTCTTTTTCTGAATATACCTTACTCAAAACTAGCCATGAATCTGATTTCCATTCAACGGCATCAATTTCATTAGCCAAGACCAAAGCCTTTTCACTATTGATTTTTGCATTATCGAACTCATTCAATGCTATATTAATTTTTCCAATACTATTTAACGCAGAAGCTTCAATATATTTATTTTTTAGAGAAACTGCCATTGAAACCGCGTCTTCAAATTGCTTTTTTGCTTTTAAATATTCTCCTTTTTTCTGATAAACATGGCCTAAATTGGTTTTAATAGCAGCTACAAAATAATCACTCTTTTCTTCTTGTGCAATTTCTAAAGCTTCAACCAGATAAGGCAAGGCCTTTTCAGAGTTATTCATTTCGTTATAAACCACACCAATATTTGATAGAGCATTTATCAAGTAAGGTTTGTGATTTGCTTCTTTAGCTGCAATAAGTAATTTATTATACTCCTCTAAAGCACGTTCACTTTGTTTCATATCGGCAAAAATCCCTCCTAAATTATTATAAATACTTGCGTTAAAAACTTTATCATCTAAAGGTTCTGCAACTTTTAAAGCTTCTTGCCATAAATCCATAGCTTTTTCTGTATTCGCCTGATAATAATAAACGATACCTTCTTGTCGAATTGAAGCCGACAATCCTTTAAGCCAACCTGTGTTTTCTGAAATTTCTCTCGCCTCTTGTATATATTTTAATGCTTTTTCTGGAGATTCATGTTGACAATTATTGGCGGTATTAATTAACAATTTTACACGTAAAGTATCTCTATGTTGATGTGTCTTAAGTTTATTTTCTAAAGAATCTAAAACCTTATTTTGAGAAAAAGTAAGGGTTGAATAAAATAGAATAAGAAATAAAAGACGAGTCATAAGGGAGTTGATTAAAAATGAAAAGTAAAGTTACTATTATTCAAGAATATTTAGATAAATTATTAAAAAAATAGTAAAAAGATGTAATAATAGATTTTTTATTGCGAATACTAAATAATCATTAACGAATACTAATTATAGTTTCAAATAGATTCAAATTGTATCTAATTTTAAAGGATAATAAAAATTTGAGATTATGAAAACAAAACTTATGCAATTTTACAAATGCTATTTACCCTTATGTTTAGCAATACTATTCCTTAATTGTTCAGTTGAAGATGCCGTCAGTAATTTAGATATTTTAGACGGAGATGATTTTACCGCTAAAGTAAATGGAGAAAATTTTAGAGCAGATAAAGAAGCTGTGACAGTTAAAATTAGTGTAATTCAGGCCGAATACTACTCAATTGCCTTAGTTGCGGGCGATATACTTAATACTACAAATGCCAAAGCGATAGGTTTAGCTATGGTAGGGCCAAATTTTGACCAGTTAAGTGCAGGCAAAACTTTTGACAAAGTTAGTGAAAATGATACCGAAGGTGGAGGTGCTGGATATTCTGAAGAATTAGGATCAAATAATGACGATATAGAAACTGATTTTATTGAAAGTGTTTTTATAAAAATAACCGCAATTGATAAAGATAAAAAATTGATTTCCGGTGAATTTAATTTTGTTGCTATAGATCAGGATAAAAACAAAAAATACACTGTTACTGATGGTAAATTTAAGGATATTCCCTACAAATTGGAATAAATAATATCAACGCGATTAAAAAGAAAAAGAATGAAAAAATTAAATTTATATCTTATAATCACCATATTTTCAATCTCTTATAATTATGCACAAGAATTTAACGTAGGTACCAATATTATTAATACTGGTGTTGGTTTTGGTGGAAATTTTGGTAGCTATTCAACTTCATCTCAAACCCCAGGGTTTGGTGTCAGCTTTGAAAGAGGTGTTTGGGACCTCCCAGGACCCGGTACCGTAAGTCTTGGAGCGTATTTAGGAACCAAAACATATAAGTATGACTCTTTAGGTGGAAATGATAAATGGACGTATACAATTGTTGGAATTCGTGGTGCTTACCATTATAGCGGTTTAGATGTAGAAGACCTCGATGTTTATGCTGGCCTTATGGTTTCGTACAATATACTTTCTTTTACAGGTGCACGAAGCTTTGGCAGTAAACCAGGTGCAACAGGTTTCTTAGGAGGTCGCTGGTTCTTTGCCGAAAATTTTGCTGTGTTTGCAGAGGCAAGTTATGGCGTAGCCTATTTAAGTGCTGGAATTTCAATAAAATTTTAAAAAAATAAACTCATAATATCTATAACTATTTATAAAAAAAATATGAAAAATCTAAATAAATACATAGTCATAACTTCATTAATGGTTAGTTTTTCCTACGCACAAACAGATAATAAAGTTGAAAATAAACCAAAAGTTGTTAAAGAAGTTGAAAATGCCAATGAAACCGTTCAACAAGCAAGTAAAGCCACTAAAGAAACCGTTCAAACCACAAAAGAAACCGTTAACGAATTAAAAGAAACCGTTGGTATGATTTTCCCTAAAAAAAATAAAGCCAAAAAAACCAAGGAAATTGTTTCTGTTCAAATTAATCAAATTGAATATGGTGATGAAAATTTAGATGCATTATATAAGGCGATTTCAAAAGCCAAAGGGATCAAAGACCTCTCAAAAACTTTTGAAGATAATCGGGTATTAATAACAGCTACCTATAAAAAATCAGCGGACGATTTATGGCAATCTGTACCCGAAAATATCAGGGACTCATTTAAAATTAAAGCGGTTTCAGAAAATAATATAACAATCGCATTAAAAAAATAATCAAAGCCTTTTCTTTTGCCAAGAGAAAAACATTCAGCTTGTTGCAGTTATTTAAATCAATAATTTCGTGTAATTCGCTATTGTTCAAAGAATCACTTCCTACTTTTGGAGGTAAAATCTTAGCATTATTTCCAGAACAAATGAGAGGTACTTATGTATATAATGCTGAACATACGGACAGTTTAACCATAAGCAATAAAACCTTTAGGCATAGGTATAAAGCCGATAGTGCTAAATACAAAACGGTATTTGGAAACATAAAAATAGATATTTATGCCAAAAACTATAAATTCAATTTACTTGTAAGTTAGAGGCCTAAGGGAGTAACTATAAAAAAATATTACTTACTACAATAGTTTTTTGGGCGTTAATATCTTGCAGCTTTCCACAACACTATTTTCCCTTACCCCAATTAGAAAAATTTGTTACAAATCAAATAACATCTATAACTAAATGTGTTACGGCTAATTGTCAAAACGGCCAAGGAAAAATGAACTATGCCACCGGTGAAACATTTAAAGGTGATATTGTTAAAAATAAAAAACATGGGCAAGGTAAACTATATTATAAGGATGGTAAATTAATTTTTGATGGATTGTGGGAACAAGACTAAAAATTAAACAATTTGTTATTTAGTGAAAGGGTACTATATAAATTCTGTTTGATAATATAAATTCAAAATAGCATACAAATCACTATACAATAAGTCCAACCTTATCTTCTCCAAACAGTCTAAACGAACAGACAAACAGGCAAACAATTCATTGCAAATCAAAATAATAGTTTTATATTTGCCGCCTGATAAAATATCAGTACATAAAAATTATTAATTAAAAATTTAATGTTAGCATGTATTTAGCAACAGAAAAAAAAGCAAAGATTTTCAAAAAACATGGAAAATCTGAAAAAGACACTGGTTCAACTGAGGGTCAGATAGCCTTATTTACTTACAGAATTAACCATTTATCAACACATTTAAAGAAGAACAGAAAAGATTTTAATACAGAACGTTCTTTGGTTAAATTGGTAGGAAAACGTAGAAATTTATTAGACTACTTAATGAAAAAAGATATTGAAAAATATCGTATTCTAATTAAAGAATTAAATATTAGAAAATAGAATATCAAAGAGGCACTATGCCTCTTTTTTATTTATTATATCCCAATATTTTCTGAATTATATCATCTCTCATTATTTTATAATAGATTTAATATTAGCAGATAAAGAAATTAAAACAAAAAGCTTTTTAAACTTTTCATTGGTTAAGAGACAACACAACAACTTAAAACCAATTGTTTAATCTTACCTAAAATAAAACATAGGTAAATAACTAAAAAAAAATATGATACCTAAGGTATTTAAAGAAATTATTGAATTAGGAGATGGAAGAACCATTTCTATTGAAACCGGAAAATTAGCAAAACAGGCACATGGTTCTGTTGTTGTTCAATCAGGAAAATGTATGTTATTATGTACAGTTGTTTCCAATTACAAACAAAGTGATGTAGATTTTTTACCCCTTACAGTAGATTATCGTGAAAAATTTGCAGCATCAGGACGTTATCCAGGTGGTTTCTTCAAAAGAGAAGCAAGACCAAGTGATGGTGAAGTATTAACCATGCGTTTGGTAGACAGGGTTTTACGTCCATTATTTCCAAAAGATTATCATGCAGAAACACAAGTAATGATCCAGTTAATGTCTCATGATGATGATGTGATGCCAGAAGCAATGGCAGGATTAGCAGCATCTGCAGCTATTCAATTAAGCGACTTCCCTTTTGAATGTGCCATTTCTGAGGCACGTGTAGGTAGAGTTAATGGCGAATTTGTTATTAACCCAACAAGAGCACAATTGGAAGAGTCTGACCTCGAAATGATGATTGGAGCTTCAGCAGATTCTGTTATGATGGTTGAAGGAGAAATGGATGAAATCTCTGAAGAAGAAATGGCAGATGCAATTAAGTTTGCCCATGAAGCTATTAAAGTTCAAATTGCTGCTCAAATACGTTTAGCAGAAGCCTTTGGTAAAAAAGAAGTTCGTGAATATGAAACTGCTGAAGAAAACGAAGATTTAGCAAAAAAAATACACGAATTAGCTTACGATAAATGTTACGCAATAGCAAAACAAGGAACGTCTAAGGCAGAACGTAGTACTGCTTTTTCTGAAATTAAAGAAGAAATTAAAGCTTCATTTACGGAAGAAGAGATTGAAGAGTTTGGTCATCTTGTTGGAGGTTATTACAGAAAAGCAGAAAAAGAGGCTATTCGTGAATTAACATTAAGTGAAGGTTTACGTTTAGATGGTAGAAAAACTGATGAGATCAGACCAATTTGGTGTGAAATAGATTACTTACCATCAACACATGGTTCAGCTATTTTTACGAGGGGAGAAACTCAAGCATTAGCGACAGTTACCTTGGGAACCTCAAGAGAAGCCAACAAAATTGATATGCCATCCTATGAAGGTGAAGAAACGTTTTATTTACACTATAACTTTCCTCCTTTTTGTACTGGAGAAGCCCGTCCGTTAAGAGGAACATCTCGTCGTGAAGTTGGTCATGGTAATTTAGCACAACGTGCCTTAAAAGGTATGATTCCTGCTGATTGTCCTTATACAGTAAGAGTAGTTTCTGAAGTATTAGAATCTAATGGTTCTTCTTCTATGGCAACGGTTTGTTCTGGTACAATGGCCTTAATGGATGCCGGTGTTCAAATGAAAAGTCCAGTTTCGGGTATTGCTATGGGATTGATCTCTGATGGAGATCGTTATGCGGTATTAAGTGATATACTTGGTGATGAAGATCATTTGGGTGATATGGACTTTAAAGTTACCGGTACTGCTAATGGTATTACTGCTTGTCAAATGGATATTAAAATTAAAGGCTTGTCGTATGAAATTTTAGTGAATGCACTAAAACAAGCTCGTGATGGTAGATTACATATTCTAGAAAAATTAACAGATACAATTGCTGCACCTAATGCAGATGTTAAAGATCATGCGCCTACAATGGTTACAAGACGTATTCCTAATGAATTTATTGGAGCCTTAATTGGTCCTGGCGGAAAAGTAATTCAAGAAATGCAAAAAGAAACTGAGACCACTATCGTTATTAATGAAGACCCAGTAACGGAAGAAGGTATCGTTGAAATTTTAGGTGTAGGTAATAAAGGTATTGATGCTGTTATGGCAAAAATTGATTCTATATTATTCAAACCAGAAGTAGGTAATGTTTACGAAGTAAAAGTTATAAAAATGCTTGATTTTGGTGCTGTTGTAGAATATATGGATGCACCTGGTAATGAAGTTTTATTACACGTAAGTGAACTCGCTTGGGAACGTACTGAAAATGTAAGCGATGTTGTAAATATGGGTGATGTTTTTGATGTAAAATACTTCGGATTAGACAAACGCACACGTAAAGAAAAAGTATCACGTAAAGCATTATTACCTAAACCAGAAGGTTTTGTTGAAAGACCTCCAAGAGATAATAATAGAGGACGTGATAATCGCGGAAGAGACAATCGTGGACGCGATAATCGCCGTGACGATAGAAAAAGAGATTAATTGATTTAATCTTTTAAATAGTAAAACCCATCATCTTGAAACTTCAAGGCTGATGGGTTTTTTTGTAAAGAAAATATGTGAGTTATTTCTTTGCATTAAAATCCTTTTTCTTAATTAACAATTCTCCACTTATTATTTTCTAAATCATCAAAACCAATTATTCCTTCTTTAAAGTCAAAATATACTTTATTTACAGAATAATCTGGATGAAAATAAATTCCAGAACCTTCAAATAGTATTACAACTTTATCATAACTAACATTACTAATTCTCATTTCATTAAATCTATATGGAAACTCCCATTTTTCAACACTACTTCCATTTGTACATGGATCAGGTGCGTTATTAAAACTAAATCTTGTTGCTAAATAGTCCCCTCCCCAATTTGATATTTTAATACTTTTATGATTACAATTCGAATTAGAAGTAATATTATCTATTACTTTAAGCTCAATTGTTAATAGTTGATAATAATGAAATGGTTCAGAAGAACCAATTCCTCCCCCCGTTTCTTTAGTAAAATTATAATCCAAAACCTCTAGATTAACTTCTTCATTTAGTTGATTTTTAAATGTAAATATTTTGCCGACCTCATCATAAACAGTTGGAATATATTTATAATCAGATTTACTAAATTTATAATGTGGTGTGTCACTTTCTAAATCAGTAGAGCAAGAAAATAAAGAAAACAGAAGTGTTAAAAGAAATATTAATTTTTTCATGACCTTACATTTTATTATTACTACATTTTTATTAATTAAAATCTTTTCCCAATTGAAATACCAATTCTTGGGTAACCTCCATCGATATAATCAGTATTCATAAAATTCCGACCTCCTCCTATATATAGCTCTCCAATAAATCCATTTTTTGTCAAAAATTTCCCTCCAATTGCTAAACCCATTCCAAAACCCATTTTTTTTACATTTGTATTTGCATTCTCACTTATTGTAAAAGTACTTTTTTGTTCTTGTTGCGAATAAATTGCTGCGTTTCCTTCAATAAAGAATCCAGCAGCTCTTTTTTTACCAAAATAAAGTCGATAATTAGGATAAACAATAAATCGATAACTTATATCTCTATCTATTGGAAAAGCAAAAGACACACCAACCGCAGATTCTTCACTTATTATATACTCGTAACTTATTTCTGGAAATTCAAACAATAAAGATCCCATATTAATCTTAAACTCATTGTTTGCCTTGTTTTGTCCATTTTTATCCTGAGCTAATATCCCAATTGACATTATTACACATAAAAAAATAAGGAATGTTTTTTTGATTTTAAGTTGAGCTTCAGTTTTCATGATTAGGTTTTTATTATTATTCTACATTCTAATTCAGAAGTTCTAGCTACCCACTATAAGTAGTCCTTTGCATATGCGAAAACCACATAGCCTCCAATTATTATGATTAATACTATAGATAATCCAGCTCCATAAATTATTGACATTGTTTTGTTATGTAGTCTGATACTTTGTAATTTACTTTTGTCAAATGGTATTTTATGTATCTCGTATGTAAAAGCACTAGTCTTAATCCCATAGTATTCTCCATCTTCATAAATTAACTTCTTAAATTTTAATGTTTTATTATCAACTGTTTTTATTTTTACTTGTTTTTGTTCTTTAATTGCTTGATCTAGGGTAATAGATTTTCTGTGATATATTCTACAACTTTGAAGAAGAATTAATAAAGTAAACAATAAAGCTATATATCTGAATTGTTCTTTTAAAATTTTCATTATTGCAATATTTGATTGACTCATTGTTAAAATTAATTGTAATAATTACTAATTGTATTGAGTATCTATTGTTTTTCTGAACTATATTTCTTATTTTTCACAAGTCATGTTGTAATTAATTTTAAAATTTGTAAAATATGCAAAAGCAATTTATTCAACATTTGAAAGAACATACTTCAGGGAATAATTCATTTATTGATGAATTTTCTGAGGTTCTTGACATTGGTTATGATGCGGCCTATAGAAGAATTAATTTAAAAACCAATTTAAGTCTAGAAGAGAGTATAAAACTCGCCAAATACTATAATGTATCATTGAACAAATTGTATGAAGTTGGTAGTCAAGATACAATACTAGCGGAAAGGTCTCCTAGGATTATTAATGAAGAACATCTAGAGTCCTATTTTATCAAATCTAAAAAAAATCTAATTCCCCTTACCAAATTAAAAAGTGCTTCATTAATATATTCAGCAAAAGACATTCCCTTATTTTATACTTTAAAAGACTCTTACTTAACCCGTTATAAAATTTACGTTTGGTTAAAAATTGCCAATCAAGAAATGACACAAAATAAAATTTCTTTTGATAATTTTATAGAAACCATACCGCCTTCTCTTTTAGAAAAAGCATTTGAACTCAGTAGCACCTATAATTATATTAGTATAGTTGAATTTTGGAATGATAATACCATAAATGGAACCATTCAACAGATTATCTACTTTTATGAATCTCAATTGCTATCAAAAGATCTTGCATTAAAAATTTGTGATGATTTAGAAGAAATCGTACACCATGTTGAAAAACAAACCATACAGCAAAGTATTATTAATTCTAAAAATAATGCCTCATACAAGTTATATAAAAGTGATTTATTGACTATGAGTAATATATTAATGGTAAAAACAAGTTTTAAAAAAATATTTTTTGTGCCTTATACTGTTTTAGAATATCTTAAAATAGAACATCAGGAAACATGTGATATTATGGAAGATTTTTTTAAAAAACAAATGACTAACTCAAAACTATTAGTACATGCTGGGGAAAAAGACAGAACGCTATTTTTTAATAGAATGCATCAAAAAATTAATAAATTACGAGATAGAATTACTATTGATGATACTTTCGGATTTGAATAAATTCAAGTCTAAACTACTCTTTTTGAGAGTTTTTTAATTATTTCTTCACTGTTTTGTAACATTTGTTTGTGTTTTACCGTATATATAAGTACACAACAAAAATTAAGTAATAATTAAATTGAAGAAATTACATGAGACAACTTAAAATTACAAAACAAGTAACTAACCGCGAAACAGCGTCATTAGATAAATATTTACAAGAAATTGGTAAAGTTGATTTAATAACAGCTGATATGGAGGTTGAATTAGCTCAACGTATTAAAGCAGGAGATCAACTAGCTTTAGAACGTTTGACTAAAGCCAATTTACGTTTCGTAGTATCGGTTGCTAAGCAGTACCAAAATCAAGGATTAACATTACCTGATTTAATCAATGAAGGTAATCTTGGTTTGATCAAAGCTGCTAAACGTTTTGATGAAACTAGAGGTTTTAAGTTTATTTCTTATGCTGTATGGTGGATACGTCAATCTATTTTACAAGCATTAGCTGAGCAATCTAGAATTGTACGTTTGCCTTTAAATAAAATTGGTTCTATTAACAAAATTAATAAAACGTATGCCCGTTTAGAACAAGATAATGAAAGGCCACCTTCTGCAGAAGAAATTGCAAAAGAATTGGACATGACTATAAATGATGTAAAAGAATCTTTGAAAAATGCAGGACGTCATGTATCTATGGACGCTCCATTAATTCAGGGTGAGGATTCTAACTTATATGATGTATTACGTTCTGGTGAATCTCCAAATCCTGATAAGAACTTATTACACGAATCTCTTAAAGTAGAAATTGAGCGTGCTTTAGAAACGCTTACTCCTAGAGAGGCTGATGTTGTTGCTTTATATTTTGGTTTGGGAGAAGCTCAACCAATGACTTTAGAAGAAATTGGTGAAACATTTGATTTAACTCGTGAAAGAGTTCGTCAAATTAAAGAAAAAGCCATTCGAAGATTAAAACATACGTCAAGAAGTAAAATTTTAAGAACCTATTTAGGGTAATATATTTTTCTTTTTTAATACATATGAAAACGCTCAACCATAATTGAGCGTTTTTTTTTTTCGTTATTTTCTGAATGTTCAAGACAGATACTTTTAGTTATATTTGCCAAAACAAACAAGCCAATATAAAAAATGAAACATTTAATTGCTCCTTCAATTTTAGCTGCAGATTTTGCCAATCTTCAACGTGATATAGAAATGATTAATAACAGTGAAGCAGATTGGTTTCATATTGATGTTATGGATGGTGTGTTTGTACCTAACATTTCATTCGGTATTCCAGTAATAAAAGCAATTAAAAAGCATGCAAAAAAAACAATGGATGTACATTTGATGATAGTAGATCCTGACCGTTATATTACCGACTTTAAAAATGCCGGTGCTGATATTTTAACAGTACATTATGAAGCTTGTTCACATTTACATAGAACCATCCAAGCTATAAAAGCAGAAGGAATGCAAGCTGGTATTTCTTTAAACCCCCATACACCTATAGCTGTTTTAGAAGATATTATACAAGATTTGGATTTGGTATTGATCATGAGTGTAAATCCAGGTTTTGGCGGACAAAGTTTTATTGAAAACACCTATAAAAAAATAATTCAATTGCGTGATTTGATTGATAAATCAGGTTCTAAAGCGGTTATTGAGATTGACGGTGGTGTAAATGCTACAAATTGCCCAAAATTAGTTGCTGCAGGTGCAGATGTTTTAGTAGCGGGTAGTTTTGTGTTTAAAAGCGAAAACCCTAGTGAAACCATTAAAGTTTTGAAGCATTGCTAAATTACTCTCAAAAACATTTTATTAAATTTCATAAAATTATTTACTTTTTTAAGCTATAAAACTTCAGCTTAAAAATATCAACTTGTGAAAGTAATGTTAAAATACAATCTCTTTATCCATAAGATTACATCAATTAAAAAATACTTATTTCACACTTAACCAGACATTTGTATTTGGTAAAATCAAAAATCATTATTACTTTATTTTTCATTTTAATAACCACTTAAGGTTCTCTTTAGATTTACATAGTACGTTTGTCCCAACAAAAGCAAATAAGTAAAATTTAAAACAAAAAAATCATGAGAAAGTTAAGTTTTTTAATTGCATTCGCAGTATTAAGTCTAATCAGTACAGCAACTTTTGCTCAAGTAGAGTAAGCTACTGAAACTGTTCAACAAGAAAAAGTTGAAATTCAACTAGGTGATTTACCTGAAGCAGTAGCTACAGCAGTAACTGCAGATTTTCAAGGGTATACTGCAGAAAAAGAGTTTAAATCTTCAATAGATGGTCAAGATATCTTTACGATACAATTGTCTAAAGATGGTGAAGCTTTTGAAGTAAACTACAATGCTGAAGGTAAGGTAGTACAATAATATTACAACAAGGCAAATTGGGTTGATTGCTTTTACTGAAACAGCTTAACATCATTTGATGTTAGGCTGTTTCTTTTTTTGTATCAATATTTTTAAAGCTCCCCTCTTTTTTAA
>DEIV01000116.1:0-24770 GCA_002352665.1 Flavobacteriaceae bacterium UBA2765 | reverse complement strand
GAGGGGAATGAATTTACTCCAAACCACATTTTATTGTTAAATCTACAAATACGATAGAGTAAAGAAAGGGGAGATAAATTCACATTATTGATGTCAATCCCTCCGTCTCAAGCAAAAAGGCTTGAGCCACCTCCCTTTATCCTAAGGGAGGAGCTATTTTA
This sequence comes from Flavobacteriaceae bacterium UBA2765, assembly GCA_002352665.1. Lineage (GTDB taxonomy): Bacteria > Bacteroidota > Bacteroidia > Flavobacteriales > Flavobacteriaceae > Aureibaculum. The sequence continues at coordinate 24,609 of DEIV01000116.1, read as the reverse complement.
ATTTTAACAATTGTATTTTATTAAAAATTTTTCTTGATTTCTTGCAATACAAATGGCAAATAATCAAAAACCATTTTATTCTCAAATCTTATAACTGTAAAGTTTAAATTGGTTAAATATTTTGTTCTTTTTTCATCATATTTTATTGCTATAGAATTGTTATGAACTTCTCCATCTAGTTCAATGATTAATTTTTCAGAGGCACAATAAAAATCTACAATATAATTTCCGATACTATGTTGTTTAATAAATTTTCTGCCTTCAAGTTGTTTTGCTTTTAAATGAGTCCAAAGAAAAGCTTCAGCAGGAGTTAGATTAGATCTGAGTTTTTTCCTCTTTTCTAAATGCTCTTTTTTATTATGTATTCTTTTTGATTTCATTTAATGTAAAAATAATATTAATACTTTATAGCTCCCCTCTTTTTTAAAGAGGGGAATGAATTTACGCTAAGCCAGATTTTATTATAAAAACGAAAAGTATTATGGAGTAAAGAAAGGGGAGATAAATTAACATTGTTAGTCAATCCCTCCGGCTCAAGCAAAAGGCTTGAGCCACCTCCCTTTATCCAAAGGGAGGAGCAACTAACTTCCATTAACAAATCATATATTTATGGGTCAGTCTACCATCTTAATATCCTTCACATTCAACTGTAAAGTGGTATTCCCATTCCAATGGTTTTCATCAATGCAAAAAACTATAGAAAATGTATTCCCTTTAGAAATATAAGCATGCCATTTACTTAAATTAAAACCTATCCCATTCAATTTTATTCCATATTCATCAATCATGTTTAACTTTAAATGATCTCCCTCAGCACCCACCTTTTTACTATACCCAGCATCTTTTATATTTTTGGCCAAAAAAATCGGTTTCATATTTTGAGGACCAAATGGGCCAAACTGTTTTAAAATTCTAAAAAATTTAGGGGTAATATCAGAAAAATCAATCTCAGCATCAATTTTAATTTCCGGTTGTAATAATTCTTCCGGAATACTATCTTGTACTATTTGCTCAAATTTTTGTTTAAAATCAATGTAATTTTCTTCCAATAAAGTCAAACCTGCCGCGTATTTATGTCCACCAAACTGCTCAATATAATCTTTACACGAATCCAAAGCATTGTATACATCAAACCCTTTTACAGAGCGTGCAGAAGCGGCTAATTTATCTCCGCTTTTAGTAAATACTAACGTAGGTCTATAATAGGTTTCGGTTAAACGAGAAGCCACAATACCAATAACTCCTTTATGCCAATCTTTTTGATACACAACCGTAGTAAATTTTTTTTCTTCACTGTTTTCCAGTATTTGTTGTAAGCCTTCCTGAGTAATTAATTTATCTAAATCTCTTCTGTCATTATTAAAAACTTCAATTTCTGCAGCCATAGTTTTGGCATTGTCAAAATCTTGTGCCATCAACAATTCAACCGCATAATTTCCATGCTTCATTCTACCCGCTGCATTGATACGTGGTGCAATGATAAAAACAACATCTGTAATAGTTAAAACATCCTTTTTTAGCTGATGAATAATAGCTTTAATACCATTTCTGGGATGACTGTTAATTTGCTCTAAACCATAATAAGCCAATACTCTATTTTCACCTGTTATAGGCACGATATCTGCTGCTATGGCTGTAGCCACCAAATCTAAATAAGGCTTTAAATCATCAATAGTTTGATTACGATTAGAGGCCAAGGCTTGCACTAATTTAAAACCTACACCACAACCACATAATTCATCATAAGGATAGGTACAATCTTTTCTTTTCGGATCTAAAACCGCAATGGCTTTTGGTAATTCATCTCCTGGACGATGATGGTCACAAATAATAAAATCAACTCCTTTTTTATTGGCATAATCAACCTTATCAATTGCTTTTATACCACAATCTAAAGCAATAATTAAAGAAAATCCATTGTCTTCTGCAAAATCGATTCCTTGCAAGGAAATACCATAACCCTCTGCATACCTGTCTGGAATATAAGTAGCTATGTTAGCATAGTAACTTTTTAAATAGGAAGCTACTAATGATACTGCTGTTGTACCATCAACATCATAATCACCAAAAATCAGGATATTTTCTTCATTAGCAATGGCTTTTTCAATACGATCTACAGCTTTTTGCATGTCTTGCATTAAAAAAGGATTGTATAATTCAGATAATTTGGGTCTAAAAAAAGCTTTGGCTTGCTCAAAATTATCAATACCGCGTTGCACTAATAATGATGCCAAATTTTTTTCAACTTGAAGCTCATTTGAAAGTTCTAATACTTTATCAGAAGATGGTTTTGGTTTAAGCGTCCAACGCATGGCAATGTTTTTCATCTCAAATGTAAGTAAATTTTGGATTAGTTTGAGCTAAAGGTCTTGAGGGGCAAAATCAAGTAACGTAGAATTTATAAAATTACCAATTCTAAATTAGTAGTACTACCTGTCATTATAATAACTTGATTTTATAAAAATATTGTGAAAAAGAAACTATATAACTCGTGATTATATAGTTAATTTGTTTTAACTACAAAAAAACACTATATTTCTTAAAAAAAAGTTAAAATTACTATATTTGAGTTTTAAAAAGGTAGATTGTTGCTAAAAAAGGTCGCTATATTCATATTTTTTATACATAGTATTTGTTATTCCCAGCGAATAGATCAGATAGGTAAAGCAAAACCATTGACGATTGGTGGAGGGTTTTCAGCCAACTCTATATTTTATAATGGTTTGGGAAATAGAGAACCGTTTACTTATTTTTTAAACGGTAACATCAACGCTAACATTTATGGTTTATATAATATTCCGGTTTCATTTGCTTATACCAATCAGCAATTTTCTTTTAACGAACCTTCATTTAAAATAAACAGATTGAGTTTACACCCCTCATATAAATGGGTGGCTACTCATATTGGAGATGTAGCCATGAGTTTTTCGCCTTATACATTAAATGGCCATCAATTTACCGGCTTTGGAGTTGATTTGACACCAAACGGTCCATTTAAAATAAGTGCTATGTATGGACGATTGATAAGAAAAAGAGAGTACAACATTGATGAACCCGAGGTTGAACCTACTTATAAAAGAATGGGTTATGGCGTAAAAACTACTTTTGAAAAATCAAATTATAGTATCGGATTAACCCTTTTTAAAGCTAAAGACGAGCAGAACTCGATTAGCACTATTTTTCCGGATGATATTGGTGTAACTCCCAAAGAGAATTTAGTAGTAAGTATTGACGGACGTGTAAAATTATTTAAAAAAGCAAATATCAATATAGAATATGCTAAAAGTGCATTGACTAATGATTTGCATGCAGAAAATAGCGAAAACAATAATTTATTAGCATCATTCATCAATGATAACACGACGACGACCTATCACAATGCTTTTAAAGCCGATTTTGCTTATACAGTTGGTCAAGGAGCCATTGGCGTGGGTTATGAGCGTGTTGATCCAAATTACCAAACCTTGGGGGCGTACTATTTTAATAACGATTTAGAAAATATAACCGTAAAACTGAGTCAAACTTTGTTTAATAATAAACTAAATGTGAACATCAATACTGGATTACAAAGAGATGATTTGGAAAAGAAAAAACAAAGTCAGTTAAATAGAATAGTCGCGGCTATCAATTTAAGTTTAAGGGCGAGTGAAAAATTAACAGTCAATGGTTCTTATTCCAATTTTAGGGCTCATACCCAAATAAAAGATCAGTTTGATTATATAAATGAGGTTAGACCTTATGACAATCTTGACACTTTAAATTTTACCCAAATATCGCAAAATGCCAATTTAAATTTGAATTATAACATCCTACAAAAGAAAGAAAAAAGGCAAAGTATCAATGTAAATTTATCCTATCAAAACACCATCGAAAAACAAGATGCTTTTTTGGTGGACGTTCTCAATAACGACTCTCAATTTTTTAATGGTAATATGGCTTATAACCTAACTTTTTCTGAGAAGAACCTATCTGTTACCGGGGCTTTTAATTCAACTTATAATACTATTTCTGTTAATAAAACCATCACTTTAGGCCCTACTTTAGCCATCGCAAAACTGTTTTTCGATAAAAAATTTCGCACGGCTTTTTCTAGTTCGTATAACACCACTTCAACAGATGGAATCCGGCAAGGTGATGTATTGAACTTTCGTTTAAACGGTTCCTATCGTTGGTTAGAAAATCATAATTTTAATGTAAATATTATCCAACTCTTTAGAAACACAATCTCACAAAATAAGGTAAATGATTTTACCGCGACTTTAGGGTATAATTACGCATTTAGTAATCGGAAAAAGAAAAGAAAAAAAGGAGAAATTATCAAAGAACAAGTCGAAAAATCGCCAACAAATAAAAAGCCAAAAATTCTTGAAAAACTTATCAAAATAAATCACAAAGGGTATCAATTTGAAGGCTCACCATCCGAAATATCGAAGCAATTAGACACCTTAAATAAAACTGAAAATTTGACTTTCGTGGATGAGAATGTAAAAGACAATCTTAACCAATTATTTGAAAAAGTTAAAGATGCTGAACAAGAAACCTCGAAAATTTACAAGGTACGTGCCCATTCATTTATAGATGCTATTGATCGCCATACTTCTTCTTTAAGTAAATATAGAAGAGAAATTACCACTGCAATAAGATTATTAGCGACCGATATTTTAGAGGCACACCATGATTTAGAGAAAAAATATGTAGAAACCAAAGCAGAATTTAATAAAACACTAGAAATAGATGATAACTATAATTCAAATAAAGAATCCTATAAAGAAACAAAAGAACGTTTTATTCATCATTGCTATATTTTAAAACAAATGCAAAAACCAGAAAAAGAAGTATTAAAAAATTTACATATTTATAATGGCAGTATGATATCAGAAGTGAATGATATGCGGACAAAACGTATTGACGAAGAGCAGATTGCTGCCCAGATAAAATTGGCATTGATTGCCTATTATGATGAGCAGGCTTCGTTATATGCAACGGAAGATGACATTGTAATTTTAAATATGGATTAATGAAATTTTAGAAGAACCCCAACGCAACCCTTCCCTAAGGAAAGGTAGTAGGGGTCTGTCATTCAGAGCGGAGTGCAACGGAGCGAAGAATCTTTTAAAATAGCATTTCTAATTTAAAAGGTTCCTCTCCCGAGGTGCCGGGATTGAAATGACAAGTAATGAAAACTAAGAATCACAATTTGAAACAAAAAATAAAAAATATCATTTTTACAATCCTGTTTTTAATAACAGGCATACAAGCTATTGCACAAACCTATCCGGTACAAGCCATACCTCAGATTACGCAGCCCCCCGCGGTTAATTTATCAGATTATGCAAGCTTAAACAATACTACTGACCGAATAAAACTTCAATTACTATTAACAGATTTAACCGTACTCAACCGTGAAGTAAAACTCAAATTATATATAGAAGGCAATGGTATTAAAGCTCAAAGTAACGATTTTGTAATAGGGGTACAGCCCTTGTTTTTAGAAGGGGGTATTCCTTTGCAATTGGGTAGTATAGACCTTGCTCCTTATTTTGAACTACAAAACTTAAAAGGAATTTCCGTTGGAGCTTATGCCAATACGCTGCCCGATGGCTTATATCAATTCTGTTTTGAGGTTTATGATGTACTTTCAGGTAATGTCATTTCAAGAAAATCTTGTACCAATGTACTTATTTTCTTAAACGATCCACCGTTTTTAAACCTACCGGAGAATCAAGCGAATATTGCAGTCTATAATTTACAGAATCTACTATTTCAATGGACACCAAGACACATTAATGTAAGTAATGTGGAATACGAATTCAGTTTGGTAGAAATTTATGATAATGTGATGAGTCCGGAAGCAGTATTTGTTTCTTCTCCTCCTATTTATCAAACTACAGTACAAACTACTTCTTTATTATACGGCTTAGCAGAACCACAATTATTGGAAGGAAAACGCTATGCCTGGCGAGTACAAGCAAGGGCATTAGACGGTGTTGATGAAATTGGAATGTTTAAAAACAACGGTTATTCCGAAATATTTTCGTTTACCTATCAAGGGGAATGTGAAGCTCCTGCTTATCTAACCATTGATGAAGTTACCTCGCAAAACGCTACTTTTAAATGGCAAGGTGGTTTTGACCATACCCAATATAAAATTGCTTATCGAAAAGCCATTGATAATGATGGCAATAGTGGACAGCAAAACAACTTTGCATGGTTTGAAAGTACTACCAATAGCGAACAATTTACAGTCATAGATCTGGAACCTAATACGCTTTATGAATGGCGTGTAGGGGGTTTTTGTGCAGATGGTACTTTGACTTTTTCAGATTCCAAAAGTTTTACCACTATGGAAGCCGATGCAGAGGCTTATTATAATTGTGGTATTGAGCCAACTATTGATATTGCCAACCAAACATTAATTGACAAACTACAAGTTGGTGATGTTGTTAAAGCAGGAGATTTTAATGTAAAAATAAAGGAAGTTTCGGGTAGCAATTCGTTTTCAGGTAAGGGCTATACTACAGTTGGTTTTCTAAAAAACTTAAAAATAGCCTTGGTATTTACCAACATTCAGGTAAATACCAATTATCAATTCGTAAACGGTGAAATAAAAACAGAATATGACCCATCATGGTCTAATATATTAGATGTAGATGGGGTTATTGATGTGGTTGAAGATGTTGGTGATTTGATAACCGGCGACGACAATATTAACATTACACTAGACTATAATATTACGGAAAGTGATATAACTGTTGACCCACAGGCAGGAACTATTACCATTACCGATGACAATAATGACCCTCAAGTTTACGATTATGATGAAGGTGACTTTTATACAATAACAGATGCTAGTGGTGATCAATTTTCGGTTGATACAGAGGGTAATGTCAGGCAAACCGGTGTAGGGGCAGAAGGAGGTCCGGCAACCGCAACCAATACCAATGGAGTATCTGACGGACATAAAAACAATGTAAACGACCCTGCCGTAAATACCATTCAAAAACACAACATCGTTTTTACCTATAAAAAAGGTACAGCGGAGGAGACTAAATATGAATTAGACCAAGCTAACAATGATTATGAAAAAGCAATCTACCCTAAAGTAAATGTAGCAGGTGGTGGCTCTTATTATCCTGTCCATAAAGCGGTGGTTGAAGGAACTACAGATACTTTTGATGTTGAAGTTACCAACAGTACCGACTATATAAAAACAGACAGCCTCATTTTTAAAACGGTTTATGGCACTGAAATACCAAGCACTAGAACAGTCAAAGGCTATAAATTGACCGTTAAAGGCAGGCATGCCCGCATTAGCGAAGAAGCCATAATTACTTATAAAGACAATACAGGCAAACAGCATGTACTGTCCAGTTTCTTTATTTATCACCTTAAAAAATTCCCACCTGTTGCTATAAATGTGGTACGGATTAATGGTGCTGATGACATTACTAATTTGCAGAACAAGCTCAATAAAATTTATGGCTCTACGGGAGTAACATTTACTGTAAATAATGTAGAAGAATTTGAGGTACCAGAAGCTGTTTGGGATGTTGATGTGGTAAACAAGAAAATTGACTACAACGGTAGTGGATTGGATTCTGATTACCCCAAAGAACTAAATGCAATTAAGAATTACTACAAACAAGAACATTCAGGTTACGATGCCAAAGCCTACTACCTCTTTCTCATAGATGATTCTATGCCAGTAACCAAGGCATTAAGTGGTTTTATGCCCAAAACCCGCCAATGGGGCTTTGTATTTCAAGCACATCTCAATGAAGGGTTAGAGAATAAAAAAGAACCCGCCGATATCGCTGCCCATGAACTAGGGCATGGGGTTTTTGCCCTTGCACATCCATTTGATAAACCAGAAAATTCTGGCAAAGCAGACAATTGGCTAATGGATTATGGAAATGGTACTGAACTCGCCTACCCTAACTGGGCAAATATGTCTAGTGATGCATTGAAATTGTATTTGTTTCAGAGTGATCAGGGGAGTGAGAGTGCAGTTGCTTTTGTTGAAATAGAACCTTTTGATGTAGGTTCAGGAATAGCTGATGGAATTGAGCCTTCAGGGAAAATAATTCAAAAAATTTCAATCAATGACTCAAATAAATTTGTTATAAAAGGGATTTCTTCAAGTTATCAATATACTATTTACTCAATTAGTGTTTATGAATATACTAATACAGAAAAAACGAATTGGCAAAAGATTAAAACTTATAGAGCCCAATTTAATAATAACGGAGTTTTTACAAATTACACAACCAATGAAGGTGAAGTATTTTCTGGAACCATTACCTATAAAAACTCAGGAAGTGTTTACATATCATATAAATTGGATAATGACGAATGTAATTATTTATATAACTCTATATCATGGAATTCGACAGAGATAGCTGCATCAGATTTAATAACCCAATTAGGAAGTAAGTGGCAAACATTTGGTAATAAAAAGACAGGAACATTTTTCAGCCCTGATCCTTCTTGTTTTATTACTAATTCTTTGGCTTCTCTTATTCAAAACGATACCAACTCAAATATTTGTAATGATGATAAAATAGCTACCGATGTAAAAGAATTGAATGCTCTATTTGATAAAACATCATACACAGATGAAGAAGTAATAGCTTTAATAGTTAATAAAGAAATATGCTTATCAACTCTAAGACAAATTAGTTGGGAAAATTTAAGTAAAGCCTTCAATCAACTAGGTAGTTCTAATGAAATAAAAGAGAATAAAGAAATCTGTTTACTGAGAATAATGGCCGCTATAAATAGTAATAATTATTCGGACTTCATAACTCTTCTTGAAGGAAAAAACAAACAAGATTCTTTACTTCTTAATTTAATCGATAAAATTCATGATAAATCTTTAAACCCATTTGACGGAGATAATTTCACCTCTTTTATAAGTGGCTTATTGGCTATTTATAATCTTAAACCAGAAGCTTGGCAGGATAGAATTAATTCTATTGAGAATAATGATTTATTAGGTCAAGTTGTTTCATTATCTCCATTTAGTTTTGATTCCCCTAGTTTTGGAAGTTTTTTGATTTCTTTAAATCAAGCAAAATTTGAAGGTGAATTAAATAGTGCTAATGAAATTGAGATTACCAGATGGCTTAAAGTTTTGTCAAATGCATCTCCTATACCAGTTTGGGCAAAAGACAGTGATTTTGAAACTGTAAAACTAAGTCCTTTAGATCCTGTTATTATACTTACCAAAGATAATCTACCATTAGTTACTACTGCAATTAATGGCATAGAACCAATTGGTGAAAACTTATATATAGTTCCTGCTATATTCTTAGAATACAAAACACAAAAAGAATTTAACGATGCTGTTGAAACAGGTATTATACTTACTATAGATGCTGCAACTATAATAGGAAGTGGAGGTACTGTACTAGCTACTAAAGTACATTGGGCACGAAGATTATGGGCACTTGCAGAAGTGGTCGGTGCAACTGGAAATATCACATTGAATACAGCAAATATTGACCCAAATAGTAATTTAGGCAAAACAACAAACTACTTTAATGCGGCAATGGGTATTGTTGGCCTAAAAAATGGTGCTGTAGGTTTAAAAAATGTAGTAAAAAACATACCTCAAGTAACAAAAAACTTAATCAAAACTAAAAGTAGTATTAAGGAACTATTATTAGCACAATACATAAATTATAGAATTGCAATTACACGATTAAGAAATTCTGATGATTGGGGTCAACTGCCTTTAGAAACAAGACAAGTATTAGCTTCTGAAAAAAGACTATATGATGAACTTGTTGATATCGATAATTCAACAACTTATCATTGGGGCACAGAATCAACTAACTTTATAAATGGTAAGACTGCTGACGATATCTTAGATATACCAAAGCCCAATAGACCTAAACCATCAACCTATTTAAGGTCTAATTCTCTAAATACACATAAACAATTATTTGATTCCGAAGGTGGAGCCTTTTTGGTTGTTAAAAGTTGGATTGAAGGAGGGTCATTTAATGAATTCCCTATAAGAAAATATGTTATGTTGAATTCTGACATGAGCGATGCAATAACAAAATACAGGACATCAAGAAACATTTCAGACTTAGAGGACGCATTAGGCTATAGAAGTGGTGATTTATCAGGACTCGATGATGAAATATTTGTATTTTATGTAAAAAATGATAAGTATAAATTCGAAATGCCCAATGGTAATGAAATAGGAGCTAATAACTTGTGGATACCAGGAGGTAAAACTTCAGGCGGGTATAGAGAAGCAGTAATAATAGACAAATTAAATCCATCCGCAAAAATTATTCATAATAAAAATATTGAAGAATTAAAATCTCAATTTGATTATGTAAAAGTAAAAGATTTTTAAAATGGTTAACAAAGAATATATTGAAAAGCTTAAAGAATTGAAATTGGAAGATATAATTAATATAGATAATTATATTAAAAATTATATCAGTTGGAATTATTTAGGCAATGAATTCAAAGAAAAATTAGAATATGTTGGTCAAATAGTTCCTAAAAAAAAGTTGGAGTATGAATATCCTAGTGAAGAAAATTATTGGTCCTTAAATGCCCCTATTTCTTTTAATCACTATCCCTATTTTGGATGTAAATTATATAAATATAAAGAGCATGAAATTTATTTTTTAATTTATAAAGATTTTGGAGGAAATATTCCTGAAGAAAGATGTCGTTTATTACAAAAAAAATTAATTGTAAAGTAAAATCCTATATGAAAAACCACTACTACATACTACTCCTCACACTACTCAACAGTTTAGTGGTCTTTGCACATACCAACCCCACAGATTCTACCAAAGTAACACAAAAAACGGTACATACAGATTTGGCAAACCTAAACCAAACTGTTTTAGCGTTACGTAATGAAAATCAAGGTTTTTCAGAGAAAACCACAGTAACAGAAAATACAACCAACACTTCATTTAGAAGTTTCCCTGGTCTACGTAAGTATAGCTCTACTACAGCAGCAGGCGGTAATGATGATATTGCAGAGTTTACAGAAGAATATCTAAAAGAAGTTCTCAATTCAGATGTCAAAACAGACTCTATCATTAATGCTGCAAAAGAACTTTTTGCTGAAATCATAGAATACGATAAGTTTATCGATAAAATGACAGGTAATGAACTAATTCAATTACCTGTTGGTATTAAAAAGAGGTTAGCAGGCGGTAATGATGCTAACGGTAATCCTACCTCAGACACCCAGCATACTTCGATTACAATAGGCGTTATAAAAGCCAAAATTTTTCCTGAATATAGCGAATTGGACTTGTTTGCAAAATTGGAAATAGGCCCTTTGGATGTTACCTTGTTTTTAGGAGCCAATGGTGTTAAATTTTCACATACCGGTGGTATTTATGGTGAGGCTAAACTCAATTTATTAGAAGATGTACCTGTAGCACAAAATGGGGGTCAATGGCTCTTAACGTTTAAAGGTGGTTTTAACCAAGCCACAGGTAATACAGACAGCCAAACGTATATTGTTATAGATTGTGAAGGCAATGTAAAAGAAGTAGCCCTTAATGTAGATGTTAGAATTGCTAAAACCGTAGCCGTACCTATTAAAGAAGATGGTTCGTATATGTACCCTGATAAAATTGAACCAGGTACAGGAGAAACCCCTGTTGATAACCCTAGTTATTTGGGGGCAGAGTTTCGGATAAATGCCACTTCACTAGACGATTTGATTTTAGAAATTAACTTACCGAGATTCGAATTAAAAAAATTACCAAATTGGGGTTTTCAAATGAAAAATACCCTGTTAGATTTAAGCGATAAACGCAATGCTATTAGCAAAGTAAATTTCCCAAAAGTTTATACCCAACAACAATTGTTAGTCCCTGGAAATGAGGTACTATGGCGAGGTTTTTATTCGGAAGAAATCAGCATTATGCTGCCCCCAGAGTTTAGTAAAAAAGGTTCAAATGATAGAATAACAGTTGGTGTAGAAAACCTGATTATTGACAATTACGGTGTTTCGGGCAATTTTTTTGCAAAAAATATATTGTCGCTTGATGAAGGTGATGCCAGCAAATGGCAATTTTCGGTGGATGAACTGGAAGTAGATTTGCAAGTAAATCAATTTGTAAAAGCCAAGTTCAATGGCGAAATTGTATTACCGATTACTACATTAAAAGACAAAAAACAAAATGATAGTATTGTCAAACATGGGGCATTAAAATATAAAGGTTTGATTACTGCTGATCGGTTGTACAGCGTTCGGGTGGATATAACCGAGGATGTTGATTTTAGCATTTTTAAGTCCAAAGCCAAACTTTTTAGAGATTCGTATGTAAAACTAGAAGTGAAAGATAATAAATTCCAGCCTGAAGCCAATCTCACGGGCTTGATGTCATTCAATAAAGAGCAAGAAGAAGAATTAAACAATACAAATTCAGACGATGCTAAAAACGGAATTGAAGATTTAGATTTTCAAGGACTCTCCTTTCAAAATTTTAAAATACAAACTGCCAAAAGACCTTATTTAGAAATTGGTTATATGGGGTATAAAGATAGCATCAGCTTACCAAAATTATATGGTTTTGAATTGGGCTTTTATGGCATAAGTGTAAATACAGAAAATGCAGATGATAGTGCGGAATTAGCTTTTAACGCATATATTAATTTAGACAAATCAGGCATTCATGGCGACGTTGGAATGCGAGTTATCGGTGAACTTGTAGATGGCGATTACCTCAAATGGAAATACAAAAAAATAGAATTGGATTCTATTGCCATTGATGTAAAAAGAGAAACGTTTGAATTTAAAGGTAAATTAACCTTTTTTAGAGAACATGAAATCTATGGTAAAGGCTTATCAGGTAGTTTAGATTTATATATAGAAAGTCTTGAAATGGAAATTGGAGCCAGAGGTGTTTTTGGTAGTGTTGAAGATTATCGTTATTGGTTTGTCGATGCCTATGGCCATCCCACAAAAACAAGCAGTAATAAAAACTTTCAGATTCATGATATTGGTGGTGGGGTGTATCACCACATGCGTAAAGCAGGGGTTGACGAACAAGCGGATACCATGTCTGGTATTCTCTATACACCAGATAAAAACACAGAATTCGGCTTTAAGGCCTTGGCGGCATTTGAAGTCAAAAAGTCGGCTACGTTTACAGGTTTAATCGCTATAGAAATGAGTTTTAATCATCATGGCGGGCTAAACAGGGTAGGATTTTACGGAGCAGCCGCTTTAATGACAGGTCAAAGTAGCGGCAGTAGTGGTGGCAAAAAAACACCCTTTGGTGATGTGAATAGTATGCAAAAAACCGTAAGCGATAAAGAAAAAACATTGGCAAATTTTCATGAAATGTCTATTGATAAAGAAGGTATTAAAGTTTTTGCAACTGAGTTATTTCCCGATTTACTAACTGGTAAGGAATTGTTTGCCGTACAAGTAGGTATTGATTTTGATTATGTTAATCAGAAATATTGGGGCATGCTTGATGTATTTTTAAATGCCGGGTCGATAAAAGGAGCGGGTGAGAAAAATAGACTAGGCATTTTAGAGTTTTATAATGCCCCAAATGACTGGTATATTTATATCGGACGTCCAGAACCAGGGCAACGACTAGGTGTTAAAGATATTCCTATCGGTCCGTACAAAGCGGCAGTAGAATTGTATTATTTATCTGGCACTATGTTGCCAGACCCGGCTGCACCCGACCCTATTGTAGTCGATATTTTAAACCTAAATGCTGAAGAATTAGCGTTTGGAAGAAATTTTAACGATGAATTAGCAGTTGGTAATGGTTTTGCTTTTGGTGCTGCTTTTAGATTAGGAATAGGTTTTGATTGGGGTATAGTTTATGCCAATATAGAAGCAGGCGTCGGTTTTGATCTCATGATGCGAAACTTTGGTGATGCCCATTGTAGAGGTAGTGAAGATGTGGTGGGTATGGATGGCTGGTATGCTACAGGTCAATTGTATGCCTATTTAAAAGGTGAAATTGGAGTCAAAATTAAAATCTTTGGAATTAAAAAGGATATTCCCATTTTAGAAGCAGGTCTAGCCACGCTCGCTCAGGCACAATTACCAAATCCATGGTATATGGTAGGCTATTCAGGGGTTAAAGTCCGCGTACTTGGTTTGGTAACCGTAAGAGCCCGTTTAAAAATTGTAATTGGCGAAGAATGTGAACTCATAGGCAAAACAGGTTTACAAAATGTAGTGGTTATTTCTGATATAACACCCAATGATAAAGCTACCAATGTTGATGTTTTTGATGCCGTACAAGTTGCCTTTAATGTACCTGTCAATGATGAGGTTTTTGTAGAAGAAGATACAGGGAGAAAAACCTATAAAGTAGGTTTACAAGAATTTTATGTAAATGAATCAGGTACAGAAATTGCCGGAGAAATGATTTGGAATGCTCAAAAAGACCTTTTAATTTTTGAATCTTTTGATGTATTACCCACCGAAAGTGAAATTACAGTTATGGTAAAATTAAGTTTTGAAGAAAAGATAGATGGCGTCTGGAAACCTTTAACAGATAATAGTGGAAAAGTAATTTTCGAGGAAAAAACCATAACGTTTACAACAGGCAAGGCTCCAGAAAAAATTCCATTAAAAAATATTGTCTATATGTATCCTGTAAAAGATCAAAAGTTCTTTTTCCCTAAAGAAAGTAATGTAGGTTATATTCAATTAAAAAAAGGGCAGGATTACCTTTTTGGTGGCTCAGGCTTTACTGATGAGTTATTTTATATTGATGAAACAGATCAATCTCAACAAGTAGATTTTACCTATGATAAGGTAGAGAATACTTTACATTTTGGCATTCCAAATCTTAAAAATCAAGCAAAATACACGTATAAATTGACTACCACCAAACCTAGTGATGGCGATAATCAAGATAATACTACCCAAGTAACAGTTACTGATATAAATGACGATGTTTCCATCTCTAACAATACCATTGCAGAAGGAGCATCAACAGATGCAGTGTTTGCAAGATTGACCTTTGATTTTAATACGAGTAAGTTTACGACTTTTAAAAAGAAAATAAACAGCCTTAAGATTAGAAAGAACTATACATTGATTGACGGTGCTTCAAATGTTGGAGCTATGGGTATTGAGACGGACGAACACGAACCTTTCGGTATTAACGATGTAATGGGAACAGTATTTACTGAAAATAAACCGTTGATAAAATTAGAAGGTATTCAAACTGACACTTATTATACAGATAGAGTATATCCGTTAGTCTATAAGAATTATCCGTTAGATAATACGATTACCCTAAACAGAAATGAAAGTGTTTTGGGTTTACCTCCTGTTAAATCTTTAAAATTATCGAATTCATACAGGGTTTATGTAACGTCTCAAACCAATACTAACTATTTAAGCCGAAATTTTCCATTTAGATGGCATTTAGCATTTGCGTATCATGCTGATTTTAAAGAATTACAATATAAAATTGTAAATAGATATTTGAATAACACCACAGTTGGTCCTGCGATATATACCCAATTTGGGTATATCATCAATGGTGTTTTTCCTTATTTGAATAAAGAATATTACAATGTTAAAGTAGAATATATATTACCAAATCAACAATCTGGTAATTCAACTACTATTAAATATAAAAATGAGTTTTAAATTTAAAACTCCTCCCTTTGGATAAAGAGGGAGCTAAAAAATAAAAAGAATTGAAAAAATGAATTTTAATAAAATATTTTTTGTTTTTATAATGATTATATGCTTGAGCATTTCAACAGTTTATGCCCAAGACAGCATTCCCCAATCACCAACAGTTGTGGTTAAAGCTAGGGCAAAACAAGATAAGATTTTACTCCGCTGGGGTGTTAACAACAAATATGCCTGGAAACATGGCAATGAATATGGTTATTCCATAGAGCGTACCACGGTTATTAGAGATGGACAGCCCTTGACAAAACCTGAAAAAATTATGCTGACAGGAGGTTTAAAACCTAAACCACTTGCGGAATGGGAAACTTTTGTAAATAAAAATGATATGGCCGCCGTGACAGCACAAGCTATTTATGGTGAAGGTTTTGAAATGAATGAACAGGAAGAAAATCAGGTATTACGTGTCATACATTTAAGTGAAGAACTAGATCGTAGATTTGGGTTTTCCATGTTTGCCATAGATCAAGATTTTGAAGTAGCTCGATTTGCAGGCTTGGGGTTTATCGATACAGAAGTTAAACCTAATGAAAAATATTTGTATAATATAAAATCACTTGTGCCTAACGAAATATTAGAAATTAAAGAATCAGGTGTATTTATAAGCCCCTCAGAAGAAGAAGCCCTTCCAAAACCAATCGATTTTACAGGTTATTATTATAAGGACGCTTTTGTATTGATTTGGGAATACGATGCCATGTTACCCTACTATACGTCTTATAATCTTCAAAAATCTGAAGATGGTATACATTATAAAAATGTAAATAAAAGACCTATTACAAAATTGGCTGACACCAAAACATCGGGTATTTCATTTACGGATAGCATATCTCAATTTAATAAAAAATATTGGTATCGTGTTGAGGGAATTTCTGTTTTTAATGAAAAAAGTGAACCCTCAGATGCTGTTGAATTAGTTGGTTTTAATAGATTACAATCCGTTCCGCTTTTTAAAGAAAATATGCCTTTGTCTGATACTGAAGTATTGCTAGAATGGACATTCCCTGTTGAAGAAGAAAATTTGGTAAAACAATTCGATTTATTATGGGCAGATGATGCTATTGGGCCTTATAAAATGGTAAAAGAAGGTATTAGTCCCAAAACGAGGTCTTTAAAATACAGCCAATTGGAACGGATTAATTTTTTTAAACTAAATGCCATTGCCAAAAATGAAAAAAATGTGATGTCTTCACCCACCATGGTAAAACCAGTTGATTCTATACCGCCATTAAAACCTATGAATTTAACAGGCATAGTTGACACCCTAGGCGTTGTAAAATTATCTTGGATGGCCAATCAAGAAGAAGATTTAAAAGGCTATAAAATTTATAGAGCAGACAGACCTAATCAAGAATTTACGATACTTAATAAGTATAGTGAAGCATCTACTCATTTTAACGATACTATAAATCTTAAATCATTTAACAAAAAGGTGTATTATAAAATTAAAGCCATTGATGGTCATTATAACCATTCTGAATCTTCTAAAATATTGGTGTTGGAAAGGCCTGATAAAATTCCGCCAACTTCTCCGGTCTTTGATGTTTACAAGCAAGAAAACGGAAAAGTATATTTAAAGTGGATCAAAAGTTCATCTGATGATGTCGAAAAAGAAGTGGTTTATAGAACAGTGGTGGATAATGATAAATGGGAAAAGGTATTTGAGACCAAAACCGATACCACCAGTCAATATACAGATAGTAATACTATTCCCGGAACTAACTATTTATATACGTTGGTGGCAGTTGATAAAAGCGGATTGGAGAGCCAGCCCTCACCTCCATTGGCAATAAATGTAATTAATAAGTTGGTAAAGCCCGAAGTAAAAGGCCTATATACCATTATTGACCGAGAAAACAAACAAATTCACCTATTCTGGCGTTATAACGAAGACAATGTACAAGAGTTTTTAATTTATAAAAAGAAAAAAGATGAAACCTATGTTTTATTTAGGAATGCCAACCTCGATGAAAAGCAATTGATAGATATAGAGTTACATCCAAATACCACCTATCATTACGGTATCAAAGCTATTTTTAAGGATGGTAGTACTAGTAAATGGACAGAAATTGAAGTGGTGTATTAAAAATTGAGTTATGAAGAAATTGTTAGTATTAATGTTGTTTTTTACAGGATCTGTTTTTTCACAACAGCATCATCTTTATTATGAATACAGCCTTGAATTTCAACCGTTTGGAGATCATTATGAATTTTTCAGTTACGTTGAAGCAACTGGTTTTGAAATTTTTAACGTTGATTTAGTTGATGATAACGGTAATATTCCGTTAACTACTGGTTCAAAATTTATAAATGGATTCCCATATGAAATAACTACGGAATTTAGTAACTTTTCAAGTGGACAAGTTGCAGATGCAAGTACTTTAAACTTTACAGCAATTAATCAAACTAAAACGACAACACTTATATTGAACCAACCTCCCACAATTCAAAAGGCTTTTATAAAATATTATACGACAAGCATAATGTCGCTTAGTCAACCTATCGAGACAAATGACTGTGGAACAATAAATATTAATGCGACTAAAGATCATCCAACAGAAGCTTATAATTGGCAATTTCAAGGTTTAACAGATGCTTGGCAAGATGTTCCATTGCAACAAGGTCAAGAAAATATAACATTATCCTTAGAAGGTTTGTATGGTGCAAATGCCAATTTATATTTAAATACACCTATTAGATTCCGAATTTATAATCAGTATGGAGATTATGATTCAAATATAGTACCATATACATTCATCGACTGCTCCCCAGGTTTAGTCCAAGACCCTCCAACACCAATCCCTCCAAAATGTAGTAACAGTAATGATGGGAGTGTTAACGTACAATTTGACAGACCTTTAGCTAGCAACGAACGAATGCTACTTTATACGGAAGTTCAGCTTACGGATAATTCATGGGACTACTACAATGGTACTAATCCACAGTATTTAACTTCGGCGGAAATAAATACCGGTAATAACAATACTTATATCTGGGAAAAAAACTTACCCCCTGGCAACTACCGATTACGATACATCTCTAAATATGATACTACGGGTGATATTGATCCTACACCAGATCTTAATAATCCCAATAGTGATGAATTGAGTCAGGAGTTTTTAATCATTGCCCCGACTCAGGTTACTTTTTCAAGTTCTAAAACAGATATCTTATGTTATAATAATAATGACGGCAGTATCACGATTAATGCTCAAGGTGGTAGTGGTACATCTTTTCAATACTCTATTGATAATGGTACAAGCTGGCAGAGTACTAATACGTTTACAAATCTATCGGCAGCGACTTATAATTTATTGGCTAGAGATGGTAAGAGCTGTGTCTCAGAAACCGGTCAACAAGTCATAATCACTACCCCATCAACCCCATTTACCTTGATAGCAAATATTATTAACGATCCTAGTGCTAACGGTGTTTCAGATGGCAATATATCCATCGATGTTCTTGGAGGGGCGGGCACTTTAAATTTTCAATGGAAAAAGGATGGTACCAATTTTGCCACTACTCAAAATATTACCGGCTTGGGAGTTGGAATCTATACGGTTACCGCAACTGACGCTAACAGTTGTGTTTCAAATACCTTAACGTTTACTTTACAAGAGCCGCCACCATTAACCGTTACTTTTACTTTAATACAAGGCATTGATTGTAATGGGGATACAGGCTCTATAACAGCTCAAGGTATTGGAGGATCATCAGCTAATGACAATAGCTATACCTATTTATGGAATAATGGGGCTACAGATCAAAACCTGTTAAATGTAAGTGCGAATACTTACACCGTTACGGTAACGGACAGCAATGGAGCTACCGTAACTGGTTCTTATAATTTGGTTGAACCACCATCAATACTTGTTACCTCAACTGCTACAGATGTTTTGTGTAACGGAGGTAGCGATGGTGCCGTAACTCTGGGTATTACTGGAGGCACAGGGGCTTATACTATCAGTTGGGCAGATGACAATACCATAAATAGTCCAAATAGAACTGACTTAAGCTTTGGAGAATATTTTTACAACATTTCTGATGCCAATAATTGTTCCATTAATGGTTCTGTTCAGGTTTTACAACCAGCTGCATTAGTTATTACAGAAAGTAGGCAGCATCCTACTGCTGCTGGTGCTACTGATGGCTCTATAACTATTTCAGTTGCAGGAGGTACAGGGCCTTATACTTATCAATGGATCGACGAAAATGGAATTTTGGTAGGCAATACGGAGGATATTTTCGGTCTTGGTCAAGGTACTTATACCTTAGTAGTAAAAGATGCTAATTTTACAACCAGTACAACCAATTCAGGCTGTGAATCAACAATTACCGTAAGCTTAGTTGAACCACAAAATATAGTTCTAAATATTATTGAAACCCAGTCCGTTTCTTGTCAAGGAAATGACGGTATTTTAACAGCTGAGGTTACGGGTGGTGTTGCACCTTATACCTATCAATGGTTACAAGAACAAAATAGTGTGTATGTAGATTTAAATCTTAACACTCCTTCTATTAGCAATCTTAGTGCCGGTAATTACCGTTTGATTGTGACGGATAGCAATACAATTCAAGCACAATCAGATGCAACTTTAGCTGCACCTGATGATGTTGTAGTAAACCCTACCAGTACTAATATACTTTGTAATGGAAATAGTGATGGCACTATATCGCTAAATATTACTGGAGGTACAACACCTTATCTAATTGAATGGACTGATACTGCTAGTAACAGTCCGAATCGTACTAATTTATCAAAAGGCACTTATAATTACACCATTACTGATGATCTAAATTGTTCAACTACCGGCTCTATCGAAATAACAGAACCAGCTCAAGTTAGTATTACCATCGACGACCAACAAAATCCATCATCCGGCAATGCAACAGATGGTTTTATAAATGTTACAGTTTCAGGTGGTACTTCAACTTACACTTATGAATGGAAAAATAGTAATGGAGTTATCATCGCAACCACTGAAGATATTATTGGTTTAGGAATTGATACTTATGCTTTAACCGTTCGTGATGCAAATTATAATACAATAACTGATATTGGCTGTGAAGCGTCTATAAATATAACCTTAACAAATCCAAATGTATTATCAGTCGTTATTACAGAATCGCAAAATTTGCTTTGTTTTGGTGGAACTAATGGGTCGCTCACTGCTCTAGCAAATGGAGGCATAGAACCTTATGTATATCAATGGTTTAAGCAAGTAAGTGGTAATTTTGTTAATTTGAATCAAAACGTGGCTGAGGCGAGCAATCTTTCTGCTGGGAATTACCGTGTAATTGTTACGGACAATAATGTAGATCAAGTTCAACTTGACTATACGCTAGTGCAACCTGAAGAAATTGTGGTCAATTCTACCATTAGCAATATTTCTTGTAACGGGAGTGCTGACGGTACGGTAGTATTGAATGCCACAGGAGGAACAGGTAATTATTCCATCAATTGGTTAGATGATAATACGATTACTTCCTTTAATCGGACAAATTTAGATGCAGGAGAATATTTTTATACGATAACTGACGATAATGGTTGTAGCACGGATAGTTCAATTACAATTAATGAACCTACACCAATAAACGTCACTGTTGTAAATAAACAGAACCCTTCAACGTTAACAGCAAATGATGGTTCAATAGATATAAGCGTCTCTGGAGGCACACCACCTTATGTGTACGAATGGAATAACAGTAACGGTGATGTTATTGCCACCACAGAAGATATTAGTGGGTTAGGAGTTGATAATTATACCTTAACAGTCCGAGATGCTAACTACAATACAATTGATGACATTGGTTGTGAAACAAGTATAACGATCATCCTGTCTGATCCCACAGTTTTATCCGTATCTATAACCGAGACCCAATCTATTTCTTGTTTTGGAGACAGTAATGGAATTTTAATCGCAGAAGTAATTAGTGGTGCAAATCCATATACCTACCAATGGCTAAAGCAAGAGAGTGGAAATTATGTCGATCTCAACCTAAACACTTCGTCCATCGAAAATTTGACTGCTGGAGACTACCGGGTAATCGTTTCTGATAATACAAGTGCAACCGCACAATCGGATTTTACGTTAACTGAACCAATAGCCATACAAATGACTTCTACCGTTCAAAACATTAGCTGTCTTGGTAGTGATGATGGTAGTATAGACATTACTGTAATCGGTGGAACTGAACCGTTTAGCTTTAGTTGGAAAAATGAAAATGGATTTGAAGTAAGCACAAGTGAAGACCTTGTAAATTTTATTGCAGGCACTTATAATGTGTCAATTACTGATGCCAATGGTTGTATATTAGAAAATAATATTGAAATATCTGGGCCTGTCGAATTATTAGAAATCAATCTTGATGAATTACAAGATCCAAGTGCTTTTGGAGCCAATGATGGGTTTGTAAATATAAATATAACCGGTGGAGTCGCACCCTATGTTTTTGAATGGAGAGATAATACGAACACCATAATTTCAACTGAAGAAGATTTATCAAATGCCGGAGAGGGAGTTTATACCTTAACAATTGTTGATAACAATGGTTGTTCAGTTTCAGAACAGTTTGCATTACTCTCGCCCAATGAATTAAACATAACCATTAATGAGAGTATTTCTATTCTTTGTTTTGGCAGTAAAGGAGAATTACAAGTCTTTGTTACAGGCGGTGTTTTAAATTCGGGGTCAGATTATACTTACCAATGGTTCAAAGAAGAAAATGGGTCGTTTATCAATTTGAATAATTCAACCAATATACTTTCAGAAATTGAGGCAAGTACATACCGAATTACTGTAAAAGACGATAGTAATATTGAAAAATCACTAACCTATAATTTAATTAGCCCTGATACAATTATTATAGCATTGGCTATAACTAATTCCGTTAGTTGTTCAAGTGGTGCTGATGGTGTTATAACATCAACGATAACCGGAGGTTCACCTCCTTATACGTATTTGTGGAATAATGGTGAAGAAACTGAGACCTTGACAGATTTGTCCGTAGGTACTTATACCTTGACAATTACTGACAATAATGATTGTATTGTCGAAGCTAGTATTGATTTAACTCAACCTGATGGAATGTCTATTGAAAGTGAAGTCATCACACCATCATGTAATAATGATAATGATGGATCTATCTCATTGCGTATTTCAGGTGGAACGACACCTTATAATTATCTATGGAATACTGGTGCGACAACTTCTAACATTGAAAATCTTTCAGCCGGTGAATTTAGTGTTACCATAACAGATGCAGTGGGATGTATCGCTATTCAGAATTTTATTTTAGAAAACCCGGAACCATTAATTATTGAATTGGGTGAAAACAGGACACTTTGTTTAGATCAACAACTGGAATTGGATGCCACTATTGAAGATGCTGGTGCAACTTACCAATGGACTTCTGATAATGGATTTTCCAGTACTTCGCCAATAGTTGTCTTAGAAGATGAAGGGGTATATAGTTTAACAGTAATAAATAGTAATGGATGTTCTGCTACTGATAATATTGAAATAACTACGACTAATGAAATTATTTCGGCTAACTTTTTAGTACCAACACAGGCATTTGAAAATGAAACCATAGTATTGGTAGATGTAAGTAATCCAGTACCAGATACTGTTAATTGGACATTTTCAGAAGGCACAACAATTGTGAGTCAAAATGGGGATTATGCAGAGTTAATGTTTGAAAAAGAAGGGGTTTATACTGCAACAATGGTTTCTAAAAGAGGTACTTGTGAGGCAATATTAACAAAAGAAATTATCGTCCAAGCTAGCACTAATTTTGGTAATACTCAAAATCCTCATGCCACTTTTATACAAGAATTTACAATTTTTCCCAACCCAAATAGCGGTGTCTTTAAAGCTGAAGTAACGTTGTTACAGTCGGCTTCTATTAGCCTAAAAATAGTAAATCTAGCTACCAACGCTATTGTAAATACTAAAATAGCCAGTGGAAAAGAGCATTACGTTTTTGACTATAACTTAAATTTAGCAATAGGTGTTTATATGGTGATGCTAGAAACACCTAAAGGCTCACAGGTTAGAAAGGTAATTATTAAGTAATTAAATTTTGGATTAAGAGTCTTGTAAAGCCAACTTTTAGATAATCACCAACCCCTTTTCTCTAAATCTTTTAAAAACACTCTGATCAGAATTATCATCAGTTACAATAACATCTATATGACGAATAGGAACAACCGAATATCGTCTTGCTTTCATAATTTTTGGACTGATACACATAGATACTACCTAATCTGACGAGTCTATCATACATCTTTTTATATGAGCCACTTCCCAGTCGGCTTCGGTCATACCATTTTCAATATTTATGGCGTCGGTACCCATAAAACAGATATCTGCTCTTAAATCTGAAATTGCATTAACCACATCAATACCCACAGTTACCTGAGCCGATTTATTCAATTTACCTCCTATAAAAATCACTTCTTAAATCCAGAAACTTTTGTTGATTTTAGACGTTACAACTTTTCTGATAGTGCTTTTGAAGGGTTAAAAATTCGTGAAGAAGAAGATGCTGATGGCGATTATGCAGGTCAATGGTTTAGACGTGCTAATTACCCATCATCAGAATTGAATAGAAATAGAATTAATGTAGAAGCAAACCAACAAACACCTGTTACACCTGTTTGGTGGGAAAATTAATTTTTACAATTAATATCAAAAACCTCAGCCCCGAATTCTCGGGGCTGAGGTTTTTTATTGCTACGCTTAAAATCAATTATACTTCAAAATATCTAATCTCTGTGCTAAGTTCTGAAAATTGTCTAAACATTTCCATCACTCCACAATAACGTTCTTCAGATAATCTAACAGATTTTTCTATTTTGTCCTTTTTAAAATCAGAGCCGTAAAAGTTAAATATCACTTTTACTCCTGTTTTCGACATAAATT
>DEIV01000141.1 GCA_002352665.1 Flavobacteriaceae bacterium UBA2765 | reverse complement strand
TTTGAAATCAATTCACAACAATAGGGTGTAAATTTATTTTCTATGTAAACTTGTGATTGCTCACACAAAAATACAATTTGAAATCAATTCACAACCAGTCTGGGCTATTAAAGCCACCATTTCATCTTGTGATTGCTCACACAAAAATACAATTTGAAATCAATTCACAACCAACAAATCCTGAAACAGATTTCAATTTTGCTTGTGATTGCTCACACAAAAATACAATTTGAAATCAATTCACAACTACACTCGTTCGGATTAGCCTGGATTTATACTTGTGATTGCTCACACAAAAATACAATTTGAACCGAGCGAAGCGAACACATGAATTCCTATTCATTAAAATAAAAAAGATATGAATAAATCAATTCACAACAATTTTATTAAACTTGTTGTTAAAAAGCTTCTATTTAATCTCTAACAATAATATTATTTTTCCACTCATTTTGTATATTCGTTTAATGTTTAAGTAAAACCTATAAGTGATTAGTCACTGTTTCAAACTCGTCTATATCCTTTATGGAGGTTTTACTTAAATTTTTTGCTAATAACCAATATTTCTTATCTGATATTGTATTCATTCACTTTCATTTTATACCAAGTTGAATTCACATGGTTGTTTTCTCCCATTATGGTATTTCCAATTAACACTGTGATATTAAAGAGTTTAGTATATCGTGCATGAAATATTTTTTCCTTTTCACCTTGTGTATTTAATCACACTACATCAGGGTTGTTAAACATTTTATATAAGAAAATAATTATTGTTTGTTTTGAGCAGAGATTACAAAAATACAATTTGACCCGAGCGAAGCGAACACATGAATTCCTATTCATTAAAATAAAAAAGATATGAATAAATCAATCTAAAGTATAAAATTGCACATTCTAATGTGTAAAATTGGCTTTAAATTGCATATTTCTATGTGCAAACACAGAAAGTCTATTTCATTATAAAAATTAAAAATCCGAAAGGAGTATAAAATAAGACTATTTTTTATTGAAATAATGCCATTAATGTCCCTAGAAATTTTATGCTCAACACACCACGATTTGAGGATGGCACTACTATTGATTTATTTTTTATAATAGCTAATATTCGTGGATTTATTAAACTTCAAACCCCTCCGCCCTTAAAATTTTTCTAAAATATAAACGACTTTTGGGCACCTCCCCTTGAAAAAAGGGGAGGAACTTTCGCTTTGTCTATCTTAATTCATTAGATCAATCTATCCACCTGTAAAATTTTTTATTGGAGCCTCAAGCAAATATACTTTTAAAAAATAAATATTACTGAACTTGAGTGTAAAACAACTTATTATTATCGGTTTTGACGAGCAAAGCATCATCAAAACCAATTATTTTGCATCTTTGTCTTTATATTTTCTAAATACTTAATCCAAATGCATATATATAAAAACCTTCTTTTACTTTTTATAAGCATCAATTTTATTTCTTGTGCCGGTACAAACTTTTCAAAGCTTCAAAAAGAAATGATAACGGATGGCAATGAAACAAAACCAATGCGTGTTTATTTGATTGACAATAAAAAAGATTCTGTTTTATTAAGAACTAAAAGTACTTTTATCAAACCCAATCCTAAAAATAAAAAATTACAACTATTTGCAAAAAGACTAGTTGCAACAGTTAGAGATAGTTCATCCTTAGGTGTTGGAATTGCAGCACCACAAGTTGGTATTCTCAAAAATATTATTGTTGTACAACGTTTAGATAAAGACAACGAACCATTTGAAGTGTATCTCAATCCTATCATACAATACTATTCAAAACGAAAAAGACCTTGCCCTGAAGGTTGTCTCTCTATCCCAAATAAACGTGCCATAACATTAGATAGAGCTTATGAGATTAAAATAGCCTACGATAAACTGGACGGATCACATCATTTGGAAACAATAGAAGATTTTGTTTCCGTTATTTTTCAACATGAAATTGACCATTTAAACGGAATTTTATTTATTGATCATTTGTTACAGGAAAGTAACAGATAGGCATTATACAGATAACGTATTTCATATCTATAAAAAATCAAATTCCAAATTTACATTTTCACCATAAAAACTAATGATAATTCTATTATAAAAAATTATGGTCTATGCTCATTTAAAGATTTAAAATACACTAAATTTGTACCCATTAAAAATGAACAAAAATGTCAGAAAAAATTGAAAGAATAAAATGTTTGATTATTGGTTCGGGACCTGCCGGATATGCAGCTGCAATTTATGCTGCTAGAGCCGATTTAAAACCTGTAATGTATACGGGTTTAGAACCCGGCGGTCAATTGACAACCACTACTGAAGTTGATAACTATCCCGGTTACCCAGATGGTGTTGACGGTACAGCTATGATGGAAGATTTTAAAAAACAAGCAGAACGTTTTGATACGGAAGTAAGATTTGGATTGGCTACTAAAGTGGATTTTAGCGATAAGGTTGGAGGTATTCATAAAGTGACTATTGATGGTGCTAAAGAAATTGAAGCAGAAACCGTAATTATTTCTACCGGAGCAACCGCTAAATACCTTGGCTTACCTAGTGAAGAACGCTTAAAAGGAGGCGGCGTTTCTGCCTGTGCTACTTGTGATGGATTCTTTTACAGAGGCCAAGATGTTATTGTTGTAGGTGCCGGTGATACTGCTGCAGAAGAAGCTACTTTTTTAGCTAAGCTTTGTAAAAAAGTTACCATGCTTGTTCGTCGTGATGAAATGCGTGCTTCTAAAGCCATGCAACACAGGGTAAATAATACAAAAAATCTTGAGGTATTGTTTAATACTGAATTAGATGAAGTGCTTGGAGACAAAGTGGTTGAAGGTGTACGCGTAGTAAATAACAAAACCAAAGAAAAGCATGAAATTGCAGTGATGGGCGTATTTATTGCCATAGGTCATAAACCTAATACCGAATTATTTAAAAGTATTCTGGATATGGATGATACCGGATATTTGATTACTCAAGGAAAAACAACAAAAACTAAATTACCTGGAGTTTTTGCAGCTGGTGATGTACAGGATAAGGAATATAGACAAGCGGTAACTGCTGCCGGAACTGGATGTATGGCCGCATTAGATGCAGAACGCTATTTGGCTGAATTGGAATAAAAACTAATTAATCTTAATATATGATGCTTTGAGGATTTGCACTCAAAGTGACCTCTTACGCTTGAACTCGTGTTATGTATGATAAAAAAAGGTTGCTTCCATAAGAGGCAACCTTTTCACAACAAAAAAAGGAAAAAATCTTTCTTTAATTTGAATTATTATTTATACAAACTTAACCATAATACAAGTCAAATAAATTGCTTCTTTTATAATCAAATTGGTATTATCCGCTGATACTTCCGCCTGAAGAGCTATTTTTATTCACAACTTTAGGACTTCCTGAAAATTGGATATTACCACCACTACTAGCATTGGCATCTAGCTGTTCGCTTACATTTACAGAAATATTTGCTCCGCTAGAAACATCTGCATTACAAGTCTTTGAAGTAAGATCTCTAGCTTTTAAATTACTACCACTAGAAGAATTGGCTACAAAATGTGCAGAAACCCCTTTTAAACTGGCATTTGCACCACTACTGGTATCGCAATCTAAGTTGGCAACATTCAACATCAGCTTCACATTTGCACCACTTGAAGTGTTCACGTCAAAATCATCAGCAGTGATGGTGTTTTCAGAAAACACACCCAATCCACTTGTTGCTTTTATTCTATTTATAGTTGAAGTACTTAGATACACTTTTCTAGCTTTTGCTCTCCAAATATTTTTTTCGGTGTATATATGTAATACCCCATCTTCTACTTCGGTTTTTATAATGTCATGTAAATTTTCATCGGCTTCAACAGATAAAGAGGTTTCTTTACTCATAGTTAAATGTACATTGATACCGTTACTGACTTCAATAGCTGTAAAATCTGATGAAATAGATCTTTGTTGGGTAATAACATTTCTATTCCCCTTTACACCATTAAACATACAGGATGTAGTCAAAAAGAGCAAAAGCACTGATGAAATTGTAATTAGCGTTTTCATAATATTAAATTTTTATGGTTATGTTTTTTATAGTATGATTCAAAGTTCGAATAATAACATTTAATTATATAATTTTTATAACTGAATTGTAGGATCTGTAAGATGAATTGTATTTGTCAGATTATTTAATAACAACCCCGTTTTCATCTAATTTGATCTCAACCTTTTCATCATTATCTTTAATTTCAATTTTTAAACTGTCTTTATTCATATTGATATTTACACCATCCTTTTGTATTTCTTCATTTTCGTTAGTGCTTTCATCTTTTGGTGGTGGACAGTCTAAACATGCTAAGCCTTTATCGGTCATTTTAAAATAATGCTCTGGCATATCTCCTGTGTACATATGCTTTGTTGTATTGGCATGCCTTAAATAGAATCTAGTCGTTTCGTCTAAATATACAATTTGATTTTCAGGTACATATAAGGTTATGTTTAAATCCTGATTCCTAAAAGCATTATCATTATCCATTAAGAAATAACAATCTAATAACAAATTCGTTCCTGATTGCTCAAAATCATAGGCTATTTGCTCAGCGTTTTCCCTTGCTATCAACCTGGTTCTTCCACTTGCCTTTTTAACCACTTTTATATATGAATTTGTACTATCAGTTCTATTGATATAAAAATCGATATTATTAGAATAGAACTTTGTATTGTCATTTGCATCTAATACTTTTCTAAAAAATGTATGATGGTTAAATTCTCTGTTATACGATAAAATTTCGTCGTCAATCATTTTTATATTGATCGTATCATTGGCTTGTACAGTGATATCAATTTTTTCAATGGAAGACCCTTCATTGGTAAATTCTACACCTTGTTTTACACCCAGATAAATGGCTCCTAAAAGAGCAATGATCCAAATACTAAGAAAAACAAATTTTGTTGTTCTGCTTAATATTTTTGGTTTATTAGATAGGATAAATAGTCCTAATATAAAGAACATAAATAAAGGAATACCAACCAAAATCAATATGATTAAAGAGATCAACCAAATGGGGAATCCTGTAACATTCAGCACTTGAATATTTCCGTCAAAAAAGGAGTCAGCACCCATAAAATCCATTGTACCGGCAGTAAATAAGAATATAACCAAAGCTATTAAAGCTGCTATTGAGACCAATACAACAATAACACCTATGAATTTGCCAATGACCATAAAAAAGGCGGTTATTATTTTTCCTATGGTTTCAATAAAGTCTTGTAAACCAGATTTTGCCCTACTTTGGCTCCTTTTTATGCCCTTTTTTTTTAAGGAGTCAGAAACGTTTTCATAACCTTCTTTTACCGCATCAGAAACAGTACCAACAGCATCTTTAACTTTATCTGAAGCACCCTCAAATTCGGCTCTGATTTTTTTCTCAATATTAGAAATGTTAACCGGCTCTCCTTCCATTTGTAATTTATCTGCAGTGGTTTTGGCTTCAGGTAACAATATCCATAAAATAATATACACTACTGGTCCAAACCCTAAACCGAAAGTCGCCACCAACCAGGCGATTCTGATCCAAATAACGTCAACATCAAAGTAATGTGCCATTCCGGAGGCTACACCACCTAAGAATTTATCATCTCCATCTCTAAATAATTTTTTCCTAGAGGGTTTACTGCGATAATTAGCACCAGAATCATCAGTAAACAACTCTTCATCAACCATATAATCTTCTGGTTGACCCATAATAGCGATTACCTCATCAATATCTGTCTGACTTATTACCTGACGAGGGTCGTTTACCCTTTCTGATAGCAATTCACTGATACGAGATTCTATATCCTTGATAATTTCATCTCTACCCTGTGGATCGTCACTTAACGAACGACGGATAGCATCTAAATACCTTTTCAATTTTTGAAACGCTTCTTCATCAATATGAAAAAAGATTCCTCCTAAATTTATATTAATTGTCTTGTTCATTTTTTTGTTGGTTTTTTGCTAGTTACAATATCTACGGCTTTTGTTAAATCTGCCCAAGTTGTATTTAATTCTTTTAAAAATAATATGCCTGTTTCTGTTAAACCGTAATATTTTCTCGGTGGGCCTGAAGTAGACTCTTCCCATCTGTAATTTAACAGACCTGCATTTTTAAGTCTTGTTAATAAAGGATAAATCGTACCCTCAACAACAAGCAACTTTGCATCCTTAAGACTCGAAAGAATTTCATTAGTATAAGCATCTCCATGTTGTAATATAGATAAGATGCAGAATTCTAACACGCCTTTACGCATTTGTGCTTTTGTGTTTTCTATCTTCATTATTTGTCCGTTTAATTATTAATTACTACTGTGATAAAATTGATAATAAAAATTAATAATGTGGTTAAAATTGTTATCATTATGATTGATTTATGTTATAATTTATAATGTTTTTACTTATTTTATAAAATTTATAGTTAAAGGATAGCGATATACTTCTCCTCTACTCGCTTTAATTGAAGCCACAATAATTAGTAAAAATCTTATAAAGGCTACAATAGCTATTAAACTACCTATGCTAAGAAAACCAAAAAGATGGTCAAAATCAAAATGGAAATTAAAATGATCCAATTGATCAAAATCATCTATTTGCCTCAAGAAATTAAAAAAAGAACCAAAAGCAAATGGAAACATTACCATTCCTAAAATAAAAAGATATAGCGTATAGCTCAAATTAAAATTTACTGCTTCAATTCCATTTTCATTTAAATATTCACTTTTATCTTTATGTATTGACCACATAATAACCGGACCTATAATACTTCCAAATGGAAAAATAAAACTTAAATAAGCCGATAAATGAATTAAGAATGAAGTGTTTTTTTCGTTTTGACTTAACATGATAATTTTTTTATAATACTTTCTTATGCAAATATATGGATAAAAGATAATACTATGCAATACAAAGTACTGTTATTTAACATATATTTAACATTTGAAAATGTATTACTCAGCTCAAACCATCTATAATTAATTAAATTTAGACACCTTTAATATGATTATTAATTGCTGATTATCAGCTCTTTCACTGTATTTTTAATAAACTTTCATCCTTTTAATCTGTACAACTATTCAATTTTAATTATCTTGCATAAAAATTAGTTGTATGTCAGAAATTACCGTCAAAAACATGAATAAGTTTCTTATGTTTAAACTTCCATCTGCTTTTTTTTCGGGTGTAAGGGTAAAATCTATAAACAATAATGAGGCTATTGCAACGGTTAAACATAAGTGGATCAATCAGAATCCATTTAAATCTTTATACTGGGCCGTTCAAGGTATGACATCTGAGTTGGCTACAGGAATATTAGTAATAAAAGAAATTAAAGAAAGTGGTAAAAAAATATCTATGTTGGTTACCAAACAAACGGGTACTTTTACAAAAAAAGCTACCGGGCGAATCAATTTTATATGCAAAGATGGTCATCTTATTAAAGCCTCAATAGACAAAACTATTGCTACCGGAGAAGGTCAAACTGTAACTATGACTGCCGAAGGTTTTGATGAAAAAGGCGATTCTGTTTCAAAATTTGAATATGAATGGAGCATAAAGGTAAAAAGTCCCTCCATAAAGTAGTAGGGACTAAATTCGTAAAGAAAAAGAAAATCAATCAGTCCATTACTCTTCCTATATATTAGACCTATTGATACTGTAGTTTACGATTAAAGAATTTAAAATTCTAAATCATAAATTATTTGTAATTTAGTACTCATAAATTTAAATCAGTACATGAAACGAGCAATTTTCCCAGGGTCTTTTGATCCATTAACCTTAGGACATTATGATATTATTAAACGTGGTGTAGATTTGTTTGATGAAATTGTCGTTGCTATAGGCATAAATGCTGAAAAGAAATATATGTTTTCAACAAAAAAGCGTAAACAATTTATAGAAGAAGCGTTTAGGGATTATCCTAAAGTAAAAGTGGTAACATATAAAGGATTAACTGTGGATTTTTGTAAAGAAATAGATGCTAAATTTATATTAAGAGGGTTGAGAAATCCAGCCGATTTTGAATTTGAAAAAGCCATTGCCCATACCAATAGGACACTTTCTAAAATTGAAACCGTTTTTCTATTGACTTCTTCGGGCACATCATTTATTTCTTCATCAATAGTAAGAGATGTAATTAGGAATAAAGGGAACTACAAATTATTGGTGCCTGAGAGTGTGAGGGTAGTGTAATTCTGTAAACAGTTTTCAGTCTTCAGTTCATGATTTTTAAACTATGAATATAAAACCATGGTATCTATTATAACTATGATATCAAAAGCATCTTTAGCACTTAACTCAATCGCTTTCTTTTGACAAAAACACCTCAGCCATCATACATCTGGCACTACCGCCACCACAAGTTTCTATGGTATCAATTGGACTAGATAATATTTCGCAATGTTTATGAATAGTATGTAGTTGTTTTTCAGTAAGCGATTTATGTGCCGCTTCACTCATTACCAAAAGTCTTTTGTTATCAGCACCAATAACTTGCAACATATTACCTGCAAAATGTGCTACTTGTTCTTCTGTAATGGCAATAATTTCTTTACCATCTTCTTTTAATTGTTTTAGTACATTTTTTCGCTCCTTTTTATTGTCAATACAATCTAGGCAAATAATAGCAAAAGTCTCAGCCAAGCACATCATTACATTGGTATGATAAATTGGTAAACGCTGACTATCAACTGTTTGATAAGCTGTGAATACTATTGGTGTATATTCAAAATCTTCACAAAATTCTATCAATAATTCTTCATCAGCCCTAGGTGATAAGGCACAATATACCTTCCTATTTTGCCTGTCTAAAGCTAAACTTCCTGTGCCTTCTAAAAATAAATTATCATTTTCAGCAGCAGTATAATCAACTATATTATTGATCACAAACCCTTTTGTTTCCAGTAATTCAAATATACTTTCTCTACGTTCAATACGTCTGTTTTCTGCAAACATAGGATAAATGGCTATATCACCATTTTCATGTAAAGAAATCCAATTATTAGGAAAAACCGCATCAGGTGCATCAAGATTCTCCATATCTGGTGCAATGATAACCTGTACACCAAATGTTCTTAATTTTTCTACAAAAACATCAAACTCTTCTTGGGCTCTGGCGTTTACAATACTATTTTTAAGGTGTAAATCTTCTTGAAAATAATTATTTACCGCCGTTTGTTCATTCATTCTGAAATGAATAGGACGAACCATTAATATGGTATTTGTTATTTGTTGCATTAAAAATATAGTATAATTTAACTCTGATTAAGCATTAGAAAATCTATTACGTGTTTAAACCCTCATTACCCCCGAGTACTCGGGGCCAATACATAATCCGGGTTTAAGAGGTCAAATCTAATATAAAATTCAATATTAAACCCGGCTTATAAAACCTTTTTTATTTTCTATTTAAAAAGTTTAACTTCGTAAAACTTAATTGCTCTAAAAACTAGCTATGAAAAAATTATTCTTGTGTGCTGCTTTGCTATTCGGCATCTTTGGTTTTACACAAAGTGTAAATTTAAAAAGCCCCAATTATTCAGAAATTAAGAAGAAAATTGTACAGGAAAATTCAAGTTTCTTCTATCCTAAATTAATTGAAAAATATAATAGTGCGGATTCCACTATGACTTTAAAAGAAAAAAGACATTTATATTATGGTTATATTCATCATCCTAAATATTCGCCTTATTCTCGATCAGATTATACAGATAGTTTAAGAATTGTTTTAAAAAAGAGAATGTATTCACCTATAGATCTTCAAAAAGTAGCAACCTATGCCGACTCATTATTAATTCAGAATCCATTTAATTTGAAAGCAATCCATTATAAAATATATGCTTTTAACCAGTTAGGAGATGCGGTAAACTTAAAAAAAGAATATGCAAAAATGAGAATGCTCACTGATGCCTTGTTAAGTTCTGGTGATGGATTGACAAAAAAAACAGCTTTTTATGTAATTAGTCCAACGCATGAATACAGTTTATTAAATATACTAGGTTATGATTTTGGCGGTAAACAAAGCCTTATTGAACATTATGATTACCTTACTTTAAAAGAAAATGATGAGGATATTGAGGGATTATATTTTGATGTTAGTGCAAGTTTAGAGCATATGAATAACTTATTCAAAAATTAAAATACCATCTATAAAATATAAACGTTTTAAGATTATTAACAACGACTCCCGATAGCAATCGGGATGAAAATTTTTAAACAATTACTCATGAGAATTTTAAAAACATTATTTTTTTTAAGTCTAATTATCCTAAGTTCTTGTGCTGAATTACAACAAGTAGTAAATGAATTACCCAAAGAAGGTATAAGCAATACAGACATTGCCAGCGGTTTGAGACAAGCCTTAGATAAAGGTATAGACAAACAAGTAAAAAATTTAACGATAGAAAATGGTTTTTACAAAAACGATTTGGTAAAAATAGGTTTACCCGAAGAACTTCAAAAAGTAGATAAGGCCTTAAGAGATATAGGTTTAGAAAGTTTAGCCGAAGAAGGTATTAAAGTATTGAATCGTACTGCAGAAAATGCGGTAAAAGAAGCAACGCCAATCTTTGTAGATGCTGTTAAAAATATAACTTTTACAGATGCTAAAAATATTTTATTAGGTAATGACAATGCTGCTACTGAATTTTTAAAAACTGGCACTTCTAATGCATTGTATGATAAATTTCATCCCATAATCAATCAATCTTTTGCAGAAGTTGGTGCAGATAAAATATGGACAAACTTAATTAACAAATACAATAGCATTCCATTTGTAAAAAAAGTAAATCCTGATTTAACTGACTATGTAACACAAGAAGCTCTACAAGGTGTTTATACCATGATTGCCGTTGAAGAAAAAGACATTAGAACAAACTTATCTTCAAGAACAACTGATATTTTGAAAAAAGTTTTTGCCTTACAGGACTAATTTTTTTGATAATCCCAAATTATAATAAAGCATACATATTATTTTATAAATCTTATAAAAATACATGCAGGTTTCATTTGTCAATACATCTAGAGTTTGTACTTTTGGCAAAACCAACTAGTACATGAAAAACACAAAATACGTTTTCGTTACCGGAGGCGTAACTTCATCACTCGGTAAAGGCATTATAGCTGCATCTTTAGCAAAACTATTGCAAGAAAGAGGCTATTCTGTTACGATCCAAAAATTAGATCCTTATATCAATATTGATCCGGGAACCTTGAATCCCTACGAGCATGGAGAGTGTTATGTTACGAACGATGGAGCCGAAACTGATCTAGATCTAGGTCACTACGAAAGGTTTTTAAACATCCCAACTTCACAAGCCAATAATGTTACTACCGGTAGAATTTATCAAGCCGTAATTGATAAAGAACGTAGAGGTGATTTTTTAGGAAAAACAGTTCAGGTTATCCCGCATATTACAGATGAGATTAAACATCGTATTCAAATTTTAGGGAATACAGGAGAATTTGATATTGTTATTACTGAGATTGGTGGTACCGTTGGTGATATTGAATCTTTACCTTATGTTGAAGCCGTTCGTCAGTTAAAATGGGAACTCGGTGAAAACAATGCCATTGTAATACATTTAACTTTAATACCTTATTTGGCTGCTGCCGGAGAGTTAAAAACTAAACCGACACAACATTCGGTAAAAATGTTAATGCAAAGTGGGGTAAATCCAGATGTACTGGTATGTAGAACAGAACATCATTTATCAGACAGTATTAAAAGAAAACTGGCATTGTTTTGTAATGTCCATAAAGATGATGTGATAGAATCTATAGATGCTGATACCATTTATGATGTACCTAATTTTATGTTTAATGAAGGTTTAGATAAAGTTGTGCTAAAAAAATTGACTCTTTCAGCTGATAGAAAACCAAATTTGAATGCTTGGAATAACTTTTTACAAAAGCATAAAAATCCAAAACATACAGTTGAAATAGGTTTGATTGGTAAATATGTTGAATTACATGATGCTTACAAATCAATTTCAGAATCTTTTATTCATGCTGGTGCAGCAAACGAAGTAAAAGTAAATATTCGCTGGATACATTCTGAAGAGCTTTCTAAAAAAAATGTGCCAGAAAAATTAAAAGGATTACATGGTGTGTTAGTTGCTCCTGGTTTTGGAGAACGTGGTATAGAAGGAAAAATTGAAGCCGTAACATATGTAAGAGAACATAATATTCCTTTTTTAGGTATTTGTTTAGGAATGCAAATGGCGGTTATTGAATTTGCAAGAAATGTTTTAGGCTTAGAAAATGCCAACTCAACTGAAATGGATAGCAGTACTAAATATCCTGTAATTAGTATAATGGAAGCACAAAAAAATATTACTGACAAAGGAGGAACTATGAGACTTGGTGCCTGGGATTGTAAATTAGAGAAAAATTCAAACGTTTTTAAATCTTATCAAACTGAATTAATTAGCGAACGTCATAGACATCGTTATGAGTATAATAATGAATACTTAAAACAATTTACAGATGCCGGATTAATAGCAACAGGAGTAAACCCTGAAACGAATTTGGTCGAAATTATAGAGCTACCTAACCATCCTTGG
Source organism: Flavobacteriaceae bacterium UBA2765 (assembly GCA_002352665.1). Classification (GTDB taxonomy): domain Bacteria; phylum Bacteroidota; class Bacteroidia; order Flavobacteriales; family Flavobacteriaceae; genus Aureibaculum. The sequence continues at coordinate 4,243 of DEIV01000141.1, read as the reverse complement.
TTTGTTGGTGTTCAATACCATCCTGAATATAAAAGTACGGTATTGAATCCGCATCCTTTATTTGTTTCTTTTGTGAAGGCATGTTTGCTTTATAAAACATAGAAGTTTTTACACTTCTATGCTTAAATAATTCTATTTATTAGGCCTTTACCCAAATTCTACCTTTAAACGCATCATCAACAGGCGTACTAAAGACATGGTTAAAATAATTACTCATTGTCTTTACTCCTATTCCGGTTATTACGCCTAAAATATGATTCTCGGTATAACCAGCCGCTAAAAAATTTGTTATATCTTCTTGAGAAGGATTCCCTCTTTTTGAAGTCATTGCTCTAGTAAACAAACTCAATGCTTTAAATTTAGCATCTGCTATTGCAGTATTATTACGAATAGCGTCTGTTACTTCAGATGGTACATTGGTCATTTTATCACCCACAAAACTATGTGCTGCCATACAATACTCACAATTATTTTCATAGGCTACTGATAAGAAAACAACTTCTTGCTCAGGTGGTGTAAAACCGGCATTTGTTCTAAAAGTATTATAAGCAGCAGCGTAAGCGTCTAATAATGCAGGATTATTTGCCATTAATCCGTACATGTTCGGAATCATGCCAATTTTGTCTTTCGTGTTTTGCATGATTTCGCTTGAAATCGGATTTGCAGTTTCAATTGTTTTTGTCTCTAAAGACATCGTTTTTAATGTGTTCATAATGTTATATATTAAATTAATGATTTAAGATAGTTATTGTTTTGATCTTTTATTGATAATTAAATAGTAGAAGAAGCCCAAGGCAAATAAAAAATGTAAGGTTGAAAACATATATCCAAGTGAATTCATCACTCCTACAGATGCACCTTTAAATGTTAAAAAGCAATCGATTGCATGAAATAGTAAATTTGCCGTGAGTATAGCTTTCACGCCAATTGAATGAATGTCTAGATTGCGACTTAAATAACTTAAGATTCCAAAGGACAACAACATAGAACCAACAGTACTTGCCATCAACAAACCATCTGAATCTAAATTTACAGCTATCATATTAAAAATAAATAAAGGCATAAGCAACATTCCAATTCCAAATGGAATGAACATAATGGCATTGATAATAAAAAAAGATTTGAGAGTCATAATATTATAATTTTGGTTTATATATTTATCTAAGCATTCGCTTAGTATTGAAATAAATTTTTTTATATATTTTTAAATGTTACTTCAATAAAGTCATCTAACTGCTTTTTGCCCAACATTTTTGAAGCCACTGATAATCCTTGTAATGCAACAATTAAGTAATTAGCTTGCTTATTAATAGTTTCTTTGCTTTTAATGGTATTAGTCGCTAATTTTTTAAAAAATGTATCTCGAATAAGCGTTGAGAATTGCCCAATCTCATTTACAACTTGTTCATTGGCTTTGCCACCCAATTCATTTATTGTATTTGTTAAAAGACAACCTTTATAACCTTCAGTATCTTTTACAAATTTTAAAAAATCTTTAAAATATTTTTTTATACTATTAACACCATCATTAGAATTGATCAATTTATTTAAAATCTCTTTTGTTGCTTTTGTTTTATAATATTTAACACTTTCTAAAAAAATTCCATCTTTATTAGTAAAGCTTGCATAAATAGAAAATTGATTGATTCCCATTTCACGTTCTAAATCTCTAACAGAGGTGGCTTCATATCCTTTTTTCCAAAAAGTATGCATTGCTTTTTCGATAACCTCTTCTTCAATATATGATTTCTTTCTTGGCATAATTTAAATAAAACACAAATCTAAGCAATTGCTTTGAAATAGTCGCACAAATTATATTTCAATTACATAATTTACATAAAAAATTAAATAAGCTTTATAATCTCTTTAAAATCAGAGCGTTCGTGATGGTCAGGATCATAATGTACATAAATTATCTTACCTTCTTCATCAATTAGATAAGTAGCAGGAACCGGTAGTGTATTGCTATTTTCAGTGTTATATTTTGCAATTATTCTTTGTGTAAATCCGAAATTATTGCTTACATTTTCTTCATTTACGGTAAAAGCTACTTTATAATTTTCCATAATACTATTATCAACATCATGGATAATAGAAAAGGTGGCCTCCAGTTTTTCAGTTGTTTCCTGTATTTTTTCAACTTTTTCAGGAGTTACTACAATTACAAATAGTCCTTTTTTTGAAAGTTCTTCTAAATTTTCTTGTAATGAAGCTAAGTGTTTTCTACAATAAGGACACCAATTTCCTCTATAAAACACTAAAATAATTTTCTTGTTTTTTAATATTTCAGTAGAATTTATTTTTGTATCAAATTGATCAATACCGGTAATTTCTGGAGCCTTATCTCCTACTTCTAAATGTTCAGTATCTATTTGTGCCACAACACAAAAGGAATACAATAAAAAAATTAATAAAATACTATTTTTCATGATGTGCTATTTATGTTATTAGGTAGACGTAATTAGATAAAACGCTTACAAAGGTATTATTTTAATGTTTTTTTATTATCCGTTTTTAACGGTTAACAAACTGATAATATTCTAAAGCATCTTTAAGAATACCAGGCTGCTATTGGTTTTAACAAGAAATTATAATACCTTGCAACTATATACGATATAACCACAATAAGGTTATACTAACGTTGTACCCAATTAAAAAAAACCCGTGCATATGAAACACGAATGGAGAAAAAAGGAAAAAACAGTTTATTTACCAAAGAATAAACCTGAACTTATTGATATTCCTGAATATAAATTTATAACCATAAGCGGAGAGGGAAATCCGAATAGTGATTTTTTTTCAGAATGTATCGGAGTTTTATATAGTTTAGCCTATGCTATAAAAATGAACCTAAAGAAAACGGAAAATACACCGAAAGATTATAACGATTGGACTGTTTATCCGTTAGAGGGAATTTGGGACATTTCCGAAAAGGCAAAAGAGAATTTTAATGGACAAATAAATAAAGATGATTTAGTTTTTGATTTAATGTTACGACAACCCAATTTTGTAACTGACCAGTTTTTTAATGAAATGCTTGAATTTGTGAAAAATAAAAAACCACATAGACTTTTGGAAAGCCTAAAATTCGAAAAAATAATTGATGGAAAATGTATTCAAATGATGCATATTGGTAGTTATGATAATGAACCTGCAACTTTTGAAATAATGGAGAAATTCGCAAACAATCAAGGATTAGTTCGTAAATCAAAAAATCATCGTGAAATTTATCTAACGGATTTTAGAAAAGTACCAGAAGAAAAATTAAAAACTGTTTTAAGATTTCAATTGGAAAATTGAAATTAACTATGAATAAATATCGAGTAGGTAAAGGGGAATCTCACCCCTAAACCTCTCACAGAACCGTACTTGATGCTCTCACATCATACGGCTCTTCAAAACCTAGAATTTGTGTGTATCCCACAAATCCTGCTGCGATTAATCGAATCATCCTCCGAAAAGTTGTAAGAATTAATCACTTAATGGTCTTGCTAACCCCTTCGCTACGTCTATGTTTCCATAAACATCTCCTAGATACTTTTCGCTACTACGAGTTAGTCTGCCACTCCCATCGTGTATTGGTACTCTTGGGCTTGCTCATTCGAGGTTATGCCCGTCTCCCTTTACACCACAATAGAAGCTTCTCCTGTTCCGTGTTTGAGCAGTAAGTAAAGCTCCTGCCCTCTTTATGCCGATTGCCGTACAGACAATAAGTGAGTTACGCTCTCTGTACTCTATCTCGCAAGACCGCTGTATCCATTGATTTTGACAATACTAAAGTTGTTTACGACACCTCTACGAGGGTTCATTCGCATCTCATTCAGCTTCTTTACTCCCACCATAGCTAAACTCTGCAAGCTTCACAGCTGACAGGCTAACCTTTAACCTAGTCGCTCAGTACCAACCCGTGAAAGGTAAGCACCACTAGGCGGTTTGACCAATATGCTCATACATCTTAGCCGAAAGACCATAACTTTGAAGATGAGGCTCCTAAGTCATCCTTTCATCTCAAACACAGTTCTGTTACTTGTTTTCAAAGAACTAATTCTTATCTTGTATCCCCAAGTAACGCAGGACACACAACTGGGTACAATAACTAAGCGTTCAATAACTAAGCGTTCGTGTGGTGCGAGGCACCCAACATGAACGCCGTGTTGCTCTATTATGGATTTTTCGTAAAGTTTATGTAATTGGGATAGTATTTTTTTAGCCGTATTTTTTCAATTTTGCTTACTAACTCATC
>DEIV01000121.1 GCA_002352665.1 Flavobacteriaceae bacterium UBA2765 | reverse complement strand
ACCTTTTATTAAAAATAGTGACGTGAAATTTGTTGCAAATAAAACTTATGATTTACTTTCTATGTCTTACGCTGCCTTAGTAACTTCTGGAACTGCAACGCTAGAAACTGCCTTGTTTAAAGTTCCGGAGGTGGTTTGTTATAAAGGTAGCACTATTTCTTATCACATTGGTAAACAATTGGTAGATATAAAATATATATCATTGGTGAATTTGATATTGGATAAAGAAGTGGTTACCGAGCTTATTCAGCATGAATTTAATGAAAAAAAATTAGTAAAAGAGCTCACTAAAATATTAGATGGTAAGCATAGAGAACAACTCTTTTTGGCCTATTATGAATTAGAAAAAAAATTAGGCGGTAAAGGTGCCAGTGAACAAACCGCAGCATTAATTGTAGGTAATTCATAGCCTACAAACATGTTATCACATTTAATTTTTACTTCCAAAGTAATGCTACTTCTCAATAACTATATGTAAAACAGAAATTATTATTTATTTTAACAAATATTTCTTTCTAAATAGAACGACTAAAACAATCATCCTTAAAAACATCCAAACCGTAAAAGCTATCCAAATGGCGTAAAGTTTTAGGCCATAATAATCGCCTATCCATAATACTGGAATAAAACCTAAAAAAGTAGCTATTAGCAAGGTGTTTCTAAGGATAACAGCTTCGGCTAAACCTTTAAATAATCCATCAAAAACAAAAGCAATGGCATTCAGCGGCTGCATCAATAATACTATCCAAAAAATAGCGTAAAATGCATCTAGCACAGCAGTGTCATCAGTAAAAATAGCCCCTAGAGGTATATAAAACACAAAGCATATGATTCCTAAAATAAAAGCAACAACAATGGCATATTTGCTCAAATCGATACTCAATTTCCACAAATTTTTATAATCTCTTTCCCCTGATAACCGCCCCGAAACAATATTCCCAACGCTTGCATATCCATCAATAAAAAAGGCAAAGAACAACCAAATTTGAAAAGCTATGGTTTGTGCTGCTATATACTGATTGCCATAAGTTGTAGCGTAAGAATTTGCAAAATAAATAGCAATATTTAAGGCAAATGCTCTGATAAATAAATTTAAACTCAATAAAAGTAACCGTTTGATTTCTTTGTTAAAAGGCCAATGAAACCGAAGGCTGAAGGGTGTTTTTTTTATCAATAAAACCAAAGCCATAGCAGCCATAACAGCTTGAGAAATTACACTGGCATAAGCGGCTCCTTCTATGTGTAGGCCAGGGACAATCCCTTCAATGCCAAATACTAAAATATAATCTAAGACAATATTCAATACCATACCTGTAATACTGATAATCATTGGCCAAAACGTATTTTGTAAGCCTCTAAAAACACCAAAGACAGAAAATGCGAATAGAGTTAACGGCAATCCGACAGCTCTAATTTTATAATAAGATGTTGCATAGTTCAATATAAGCCCTTCAGCATTATATATGCTGAAAATTGCTTCTGCAAAAAAGAATGTAATACTATATAATAACACACTCAGAATAATGTTAATAGTGATAATTTGTGCAGGCAATGACTTAATTTCAGTCAATCTGTTAGCTCCTAAATATTGTGCAATAATTGCCGAAATAGCCGATTTGGTTTGAGCTAAAATCCAAAATAAAGCCGATAAAAATGATCCGGCAATACCAACTGCCGCCAAGGCTTCTGTAGCATTGATATCTATATTACCAACAATAGCAGTATCTGTTATAGATAATAAAGGTTCGGCTATACCTGCTATTAATGCCGGTACAGCTAATTTGTTGATTTGTTTAAATGTTACTTTTGGTTTGGAATGCATGCTTTACTGCAACATATTTAAAGCAGCTAAGGTCGGAAATTACGTTAAACTGGAGTTGAACTAAGCTTTTTTTGTAATCAAATACAAATTATGTTAAACCTAAATTATGATTTAAAATTGAAAATGAATATGAAAGAAATCAAATTTCATAACGTTAATCACCACTAAAATGGGAAAGACCCCAAAAGACATGAGATCGCAGTTGGGGCCTTAAATTAAATAACTCTAAATTTAATTTTCTTTTAATAGTAATTTTTTGGGGTAAGCAATTGTTTAATACAATTGGGTTTTGCTTATAACAAATATAGTAGAGAAAAGTGTTCAATGTTGACAAAATAAACATAAGCATCTGTTTTCTTAATAAATGGTATGTTTTTGTCTATAAATGGTAATTTAACATCATCAGAAGCTTTAGCTGATTCTTATGGTTAACCCAAATTAGTTATATTTATATACTTGAAAATACTTAAATACATACCACTACAACTTCTTATATTTCAAATTATTGGTATTATTATAGGGTATTACTTGCAGATAAGTACGCTGGTGATCACTATATTTCTTTTGATTGGAATCATAATCCTTGCCATCCTCTACTTTCATTCACCTAAAAAGATTGTCCAACATCATTTTTTTACATATGCTGGTTTTCTGGTCTTTATCTTTATTGGGATGTCATCTATAAATTTTAAGAATCAGTTATCTAAAAATAGTCATTACACAAATTTTATAAGTCAGATTAAAAATAGCAACACCTTAATCATTGATGATATTCTAAAACCTAATCATTATTATAATAATTACATAGCCAAGGTTATCGATATTAATGGACATAAAACAATAGGAAAAGTTAAGCTCAATGTTTTAAAAGATAGTGCAAATAATACATTTACAATAGACGATAAAGTATTAGTTACTGAAAATTTTATACCCATTCGTAAATCGTTAAATCCGTTTGAGTTTAACTATAAAAATTATTTAACCAAACAGCAAGTTCACCGGCAGATTACGCTGAGAAATAATACATTCTTAGTTTTAAAAAAGGACAGAACCTCATTAAAAGGATTGGCTTTTAAGTTGAGAGCAAAAATTAACCTTTCTTTAGAAAAACATGGGTTTAAAGGTGATGAATTAGCTATAATTAATGCATTACTTTTGGGCCAACGTCAAGAGATTTCTAAAGAAATAATTCAAAATTATCAAAATGCCGGAGCCATCCATATACTAGCTGTTTCTGGCTTACATGTAGGTATTATATTATTATTGCTCAATTTTATATTAAAACCATTAGAAAAATTAAAAAACGGATTAGTAATCAAATTATTATTAGTTGTGCTTTTATTATGGGGCTTTGCATTTGTCGCCGGTATGTCAGCATCAGTCATTAGAGCAGTAAGTATGTTTACAGCTGTTGCTATTGCTTTAGCTACCAAAAATATTTCAAACACATATAAAACATTAATTATTTCTATTTTTTTCCTATTGCTATTGAATCCATATTACCTATTTGAAATTGGGTTTCAATTAAGCTATTTAGCCGTATTTTTTATTGTTTGGATTCAGCCACTCATTTACAATCTTTGGAAACCTAAACTAAAACTGATTGATTATTTCTGGCAATTATTTACGGTATCTATAGCCGCTCAATTAGGGGTTTTACCACTAAGCTTATATTATTTTCATCAATTTCCGGGTTTGTTTTTTGCTGCCAATTTAATAATTATCCCGTTTCTAGGTCTCATTTTAGGTTTGGGAATTATAGTTATTATATTATCGTTATTAGATATTCTTCCCGATATAATTGGCTATTTATACAAAGAAATTATCTTCCTCTTAAATTCAACTGTAGCATGGATAGCCAAACAAGAATCCTTTTTGTTTCAGGATATATCATTTGGAATTGTTACGGCAATATTGAGTTATCTTATGATAATCACATTTTTTAAGTGGATAGAAACTAAGCATCAACCCTATTTTAAATATATGCTTGTAGCCATACTTTTATTTCAATCTCATTTAATCATTGAAAAATATAAAAGTAGCAGCACTAATGAATTTGTTATTTTTAATACCTCCAGAAATACAATAATTGCAGAACGAAAAGGAAAAATGCTCAATATAAACCATAGTTTGGATAGTATTCATAAAAGTACTGCGTTAAAGGCATACAAAATAGGCACCCGTACCCAAATTAATAAGGTTGATAATAAGATAAAAAATGTATATGGTTCTCATTCTAAAAAACTGTTGGTAATAGATAGTTTAGGTGTGTTTTTCAACGATAAATTTTCACCGGAATTAATCCTCTTAAGAGATTCTCCTAATATAAATTTAGAGAGGTTGCTAAAATCATTACATCCTAAAGTTATTATTGCAGATGCATCCAATTATAAAAGTCATACCTTATTATGGCAAAAAACCTGTAAAAACTACAATATTCCTTTTCACTATACCGTTAGAGATGGAGCATTTATAGATAAAAGATAAGCCGTTAAACTCATGGTATTTTACTTATATTTGCGTTTTTAAAAACGAAAAATAATATGAAAATTATTGTCCCCATGGCAGGTATAGGTTCACGCCTAAGACCACACACATTAACTATTCCGAAACCATTAACTTTAATAGCAGGTAAACCAATTGTTCAACGTTTGGTTGAGGATATTGCGAAGGTGCTTAAACAGAATGTTGATGAAATAGCTTTTATTATAGGACCGACTTTCCCTGCAAATACTGAAAAAAAGTTATTAGATATCGCTAAAGATTTGGGTGCTAAAGGCATAGTTACTATTCAAGAAGAAGCATTAGGTACGGCACATGCCATTCAATGTGCCAAAGCATCGTTAAATGGCCCTTGTGTTGTTGCTTTTGCAGACACGCTTTTTAAAGCAGATTTTACGCTTAATGCAGATGCAGATGGAGCTATTTGGGTAAAAAAGGTTGATAACCCTAGTGCTTACGGTGTTATTAAATTAAAAGATGGCATTATTACTGATTTTGTTGAAAAACCTGTTGATTTTATTTCAGATCTAGCCATTATTGGTATCTATTACTTTAAAAAAGGTGAAATTTTACGTGATGAAATTCAGTATTTACTAGATAATGACATCAAAGAGAAAGGAGAGTATCAACTCACCAATGCCCTTGAAAATATGAAGCAAAAAGGTATGAAATTTGTGCCTGGCCAAGTAGATGAATGGATGGATTGTGGCAATAAAGAAATTACGGTTGAAACCAATGGTAGGGTACTACAATTTGCTCATGACGAAGGTCAAAATTTGGTCGATGATTCCGTAATTTTAGAGCATTCAGAAATTATTCAACCTTGTTATATTGGTGCAAATGTTAAGTTAATAAATGCTAAAGTTGGTCCAAATGTTTCTCTTGGCACAAATAGTGTAGTAGCTAATTCAACTATTAGTAATTCTTTAATACAGTCTAACACTAATATTAAGAATGCCCAACTAGAATTTGCCATGATAGGAAATTTTGTTAAGTATGACGGTAATTTTTCTTCTATAAGTATAGGAGATTATTCTGAAATGGTTTAAAACAAATATGATAAAAAGAGTTCAATATAGCATTGTTTTATGTTTTTTAAGTGTTTCTTTTATCGGGTTCACTCAAAAAGACTCTTTAGCAGATGCTTTTTTGGCTCAGAAAAACAATAAAGAAATTCAAGCAGAACAAAAAGAACTTAATTTTGAAGATTTCTTTTTTCAAGCATTACAATACAAAGCCATTGGAAGTTTTGATAAGGCCATAATTGCATTAGAAAATTGCCAAAATATTAAAACTGATGATAAAGCAGTAAATTTTGAATTTGGTAAAAACTATTATGAATTAAAAAAATATTTTGAAGCCGAGACTTTTACTAAAAAAGCATTGGATCAAGACATTGATAATTTATTTATTCAATTATTGTTAAGAAATATTTATAATGCACAAAACAACTATAAAGACGCTCTGGAAATTCAAAAGCGTATTGCGAATAAATATGGCGACTCAGAATTAGATTTGGTAAGTTTATATATTAAAAATAATCAGATAGACGATGCCAGACAAGTATTACTAGATTTAGAAAAAAAAGGTACTTTATCAGACAATTTAATACCTTTCAAGGAATCTTTATTAACAGGTGAGGTATCTACACCTATAATACCAACCAATAACAAACCTTTGGAAGATCAAACTGTTGATGAATTAAAAACGAGCTATAAAGCTGAAAAGACGTTTCAAATTTTAAAGCAGATTTTAAGCAAGTTAAACGCTAAAAAAAGATATTTAGAATTAGAAAAAGACAGTAAAGAGGGTTTGGAATTATTCCCAGCTCAACCTTTTGTTTATTTAATGAATGCAACAGCATTAAATTATACCAAACAATATAAAAAAGCTTTAACTATTTTAGAAAGTGGTATAGATTATATTGTTGATGATGCTTTGCTCAAAGCTGATTTTTACGAGCAAATGAGCTTAAGCTATAAAGGGTTGAATAATAATGTTGAAGCCTCAAAATATTATAAAAAAGCGATGGCCTTAGGTCAAAACAAATCATAAAATGATTATAAAAAAAATTACATATATCATCATTATAATGATGCTCGTATCTGCCTGTAAATCGACCAAAATTATGAATAAGGATATTGATTCGGGCTTATCTTCAAAAAGGGTTATAAAGAACCATTATACCAATGCTTTTGACAAACAAACTTTCAATGCAAAATTAAAAGTAAAATATAGTGGTAAAACAAATTTACCGAGTGTAACCGCATCATTAAGGGTAAAAAAGGACGAAACCATTTGGATCAGTTTATCTAAATTAGGCTTTCCGGTGGGAAAGATTTTAATAACACCAAAGAGGGTTAGTTATTACGAAAAAATTAATAGAACCTATTTTGAAGGCGACTTTGCTTTGTTAAGTAATTGGTTAGGCACAGAATTAGATTTTGAAAAAGTACAAAATCTATTACTCGGACAGGCGATTTTAGATCTGAAAAAAGAAAAATTTGATATAAAAATCGATCAAAAAAATTACTTGCTTAGGCCAAAAGCAGCTAATAATTTGTATGATATTTTATTTCTAATTAACCCCATCAATTTTAAAATTAACAGTCAACAAATTAAACAATTGGATGAAAATAATACTTTAATTATTACTTATAACAACTATACAACAATAGAAGATGAGGTATTTCCTAAGGAAATTTTTATTGCAGCTTCTGACACTAAAAACACCTCAACCATATCAATTGATTATAGAAATGTTGAATTTAATAATGCGGTAAGTTTTCCTTTTGTGATACCTAAAAATTATGAAAGAATTATATTAAAATAGGATTATTAACTTTGTTGAAATGTTATTTTATATAAAAATGTGGTTTAAGTAAAAAAAGATAGTTTTGTAATATGAAATTAAGAGTTATATTTTTTATTTTATTTTCTATTGTCTTCTCCTTCTCTTCAATAGGTCAATCTAAGAATCAATTAGAAAAAAAGAGAAAACAACTACAACAGGAAATTAAGGAAACACAAAATCTTCTTTTTAAATCTAAAAAAGAAGCTGAAACTTTACTTTCTGAGCTTGACGATTTAAATAAAATTATAAGTGTACGTTCTCGGTTAATCAGAACTATTCAGGCAGAGGCAGAAAAATTAGCCAATGAAATTGCTATCAACGAAAAAGAAATTACATCTCTTGAAAAAGAATTGACCATTCTAAAGCAAGATTATGCAGACATGGTGGTTAAATCGTACAAAAGCAAAAACAAGCAAAGTAGATTGATGTTCTTACTTTCTTCAGAAAATTTTACACAAGCCTACAAACGGATACAATATCTAAATCAATATGCTAATTATAGAAAACAGCAAGGAGAACGCATTAAATTTTCTACTAATAAATTGGGTGTATTAACCGATTCTTTACGAACTAAAGAAGATGAAAAAAGATTGTTATTAGGCTTACATGTTAAACAGAAAGATAGTGTTGATAAAGAAAAGAATTCTCAAGTAAAATTAGTTGGCAAAGTTAAGGCTAAGGAGCAAAAATATATTGCTGAGATAAAAAATAAACAAGCTGAAGAGCGAAAAATAGACAAAGCGATAGAACGATTAATTGCTGAAGCGATAAAAAAATCTAAAAAAGGGACAGGAAAAAAGTCCTCTTCAGGTTTTCATTTGACCCCTGAAGATAAAAATTTAGCCAGTAGTTTTGTTGCCAATAAAGGCAAATTACCTTGGCCGCTAAAAAAAGGGTTGGTGACCAGAAAGTATGGAACGCAACCACATCCTACACTAGCAGGAATAACTATGCAAAGTAGTGGAATACATATTGCTACAGAAAAAGGATCTAAAGCCAAATCGGTTTTTAAGGGTAAGGTTATGTCCATTCAATTGCAATCCGGTAGAAAAAAATTGGTATTAATTCAGCATGGTAATTATATAACAGCCTATAAGAATTTAGACAATGTAATGGTAAAATTAGGCGATCAAATTACTACCAATCAAGAAATTGGAACCATTCATACTGATGCTGTTACCGGAAAAACAATATTGATTTTTAGCTTATTTAAAGAAACCCAAAAACTAAATCCTGAACCTTGGATTGGAAAGATACTCTAGCTAGTAAAAAGAGCTCTTAGTTCATTAGCATCTACAGGTTTCATTTTACCTGATAATACCAAACTTAATTGTTTTCTACGCAAAGCTCCGTCATAGCGTTCTTGTTCTAATTCGGTTTCAGGTGCAATGGCGGGAACTTTAACTGGAGTTCCAGTTCTATCTACTGCCACAAACGTATAAATACCTTCGTTTACTTTGGTTTTTTGACCGCTTTCTCTATCTTCTGTCCAAACATCAGCATAGATCTCCATAGAAGAATTAAAAGCTCTAGATACTTTAGCTTCAACTATAACAACACTACCAACAGGTACGGCTTTATTAAAGGCAACATGATTTACAGACGCCGTAACCACTATTCTACTAGAATGCCTTTGTGCTGCAATACTGCAAGCTCTATCCATTCTAGCCAATAGTTCGCCACCAAATAAATTGTTTAAGGCATTGGTTTCTCCGGGTAAAACCATATCAGTTAAAATAGTCAATGAATCTTTTGGACTTTTGGTAGGCATTTTAAAATTGTTTATTGTTTCCTGCAAAGATAAATAAAAGAGGGTTTATAAAATGGAATTCAATTGCTATTTGGGCATTAATTTTATTATCCATTTATAGACAGTTAAAAACGGATAATTTTTATTTATAAATATCATACTTGTATCGGCTTTATTTAGAATTATTTTTACCTTTATTGGCATTACGCAGATAAACGTAATGTGAATATACTATTGTTGAGTACCAATTGTTGACCAAATATAAATGAAACTATTACTGATAATTTTAGGACATGTAATTTTAATTACCCAAACTACATTTGGACAAGATGCGATTTGTGAGACATGTGTTGAATATACTTTAGAACTAACCGAGGGTAAATTACTGGGAAGTAGTCTTCAGTTTGAAGGGTATGATATTTCTATGAACTTACCACCTGATTTTTCAAAAGACAGTTTAAGCATTAATTATTTATTTACAATTATTGGTAATAATGAAATTAGAGGAGATTTTATTTTTCCAAACGACAAAACAACTGAGATTAAATATTCATTGGTGTCATATAATGATACAACTACTATTTTTATGAAAACATCTAATGGTTGGTATCCTTGGGATAGACATAGAATTGTAAACAACAAATTAACCTTTTCATATGATTACTGGTATTGTCCTTCTGCAACAAAAATTGATTTAGAGATATTAGATTTATCCACTGATTATTTGAAAGATTCAACAACTTGGCACCAAAAAGATGATAGAAATTGCGATACGGATAAATTGAATAACATTTGGAGTTTGTTTTGTTCAATAAAAATTGCCTCTATTGAAAAAACAGGAGAGTATAATCATCGTGGAACAGTAATTCAAACAACAAGAAATGTAATTGATGAATTATATCCAAACCATGAATACGCCCATACTTTAATGGATTTTAATAATGATTCTTTGACTAGGATTGACGATATTAAAAGGATATTAACTATTGTAAAAGATAGAATTGAAAAGGAATTAAAAACGAATGAGTCCAATTGAATATCGAGCCCAATCTTCCTATCCCTCATGCTGGTTTTGTTATACACCCTCTAAATGTCATATATTTATACCTAAATTAATTGACTTGTACTAACATACGAGCTTAAACATTGTTGAACATTTGAAATGTACAGATTGATAACAATAGTTTTAGTCTTTTTTATAAGTTGAAAAGATAAAAAAGAGGTTAATAAAATAGTTAGAATTAGTCCAACAATAATTGAGTTTGATAAAAACTTGACTCCAACTATTAGTTATAAAGAATATTATTTTCACGATAAAGACACCTCTGAATTAAATCTCCAAAAAATAACTGAATTTTACACAAAAAATAAAATAGCAACTGAATCCCATTTTTTAACTTCTTCATCTACTGAAAAAGGTAAAAAGATATTTTGAACTTCCTAAAAAAAATCAATGGATTATTGATGGCGGAATAGAATTGCAGTTTCCATCTGCAGTTTATTGTTTAGGTTGGAGTCTAGATTACTATTTATTTATTTTTGAAAATAAAAAATTTGAGGAAATATACACCGAGAATAATTTTATTCAACTAAATGGAGGAAATATAAATAAACTCAAAAAAATGATAAAGAATACTATTGTAGAAGCCAAATATAAATGGATTGATTATGATGTCATTCTTGATTATACAATGGCAACTAAAAAAGAATCACGATTGGTGGAGTTAATAATCAAATTCAATTCTAATGATATTGTTGAAATTTCAAACTATCCATCCATTTAAGATGGTAATGGAAGAGTAGGTCGCTTAATAATTTCTTTATATTTAGTGGACAAAGAGGTTCTAAAAAAACCTATTCTATATTACAACAATCTCACCAGAGTTAGAGAAAAAGATGATTTAACTCAATGGTTTAAATTTTTCTTGGCAGGAGTTATAGAAATCGCTAAAAGTACCATAAGTACATTTGACAGTATTTTAAGGTTACAAAAAAAAGTTGAATTTAAAGTTGAAACATTAGGAAGTAGATCGCATAATGCACAACTTATTTTAAATCATTTCTTTTAAAGACCAATAATAGATGCCCAAGAGTAAAAGAACTAACAAATCTTTCCTCTCCCACAGTGTATAAACTAATCGATGATGTAGAAAAACTTGAAATACTAACTGAAATAACCGGAGCTAAAAGAGGAAAAATTTATTTGTTTAGAGAATATACAAAATTATTCAAATAAAATATTTTATTACAATAGCTCCTATAAAAAGCAATAGCCAAGTTCTTCAAAGCTAATATTTACCGGCTCGTGAGAGGATAAGTTTTTAATGAGTTCATATTCTTGTTTGGGATGTTTTGATAATGATACTTCTTTCATTTTTTCTCCTTTGCTTTCGATAATAAGATTACATTATCAGATCTGATGACCTATTGAAGGTCTTTCCAATAAATCTATACTATATTGTATTTTCCGGCTTCGCTTATGAAACACAAAGCATTCATGAACACCAAAAAAACTAAATTTTAAGTGAATAATTCAATACCAATGTATAACTTTGAATAGGCAGTAATTTATGTTTCCATATCTTTATTTTTTGATGATCTCTAAAGATACTCAATTACTGCTTTTCCATCGATGCTATGAAATTATAGCTATACTATTTGACAACTATGCATCATATAAAATAATAACAGTAATGAGAAATCTCCTTTTAGTTTTAATAATTGCAACATTCCAACTGTCAGCTTTTGCTCAAAACAGTTTAAAAATTAACGAACAAGGCTATTTTGAAATGCCTGGCCTCAATGTTACCGTTTTTAGCGACATATACCCAGATGGACATCAAACAGGGGTTACCATTATTCAGCATGGAGTTAGAACAGCAGCCAATGGTGATTTGCGGTTAGAAGAATCTCCAGGACAATGGTCTCCTGTCCCCAAAGGGGAAAAGTTAATAATAAACAAAGAATCAAATACTATTTCGCAAGTACTACAGTACCCCGATCCATCCAAAAATATGAAAGGTTTTAACCCTATAAAATACCCTGACTTTATTTTGAAATACAGTGTTTCTGTAACCCCTACTGAGGGAAGCTCATTTAAAATACAAGTACATTTAGACGCTCCTATTCCTAAAGAGTATTATGGAAAAATAGGGTTCAATTTCGAGTTATTTCCAGGAGGTTTATTTGGAAAATCTTATTTGATGGATAAGCAAGTGGGTTTATTTCCTATCCAACCAAATGGTCCATTAAACCCTAATAATCAAAAAATTGCATTACCTCTGGCAATAGGAAAAAAATTAACCGTTGCTCCTGAAGAAGACTTACAGCGACTTACAATAACTAGTGAAAACGAATTACAGCTTTGGGATGGCCGCACTAATCATAACAATGGTTGGTTTATTGTTCGTTCGCTAATACCAAAAGGGAAAACTGAGAATGCATTAGAATGGACGATCGCCCCTAATGTGGTAAAAGATTGGAAATACATTCCTGCCATCCATGTTTCACAAGTTGGCTACCACACTAATCAGAAAAAGAATGTATTAATAGAAACAGGCAAATCAACTAAAACATCTGAGGGTCTAAAATTATTCAGAATATCAGAAAACGGTAAAACGGAGGTAGAATCTAGTCAACCTGAGTTATGGGGTCAATTTTTACGTTATAACTATTTCGAATGGGATTTTAGCCATATCAAAGCTACTGGAGTTTATCAATTCTCTTATGCTGGAGTCGAATCGAATCCTTTTCAAATAAGTGATGTTATTTTCGAAAGACATGTTTGGCAACCAACTTTAGAATACTACTTACCTGTGCAAATGTGTCATATGCGTGTGAACGAGAAATACCGCGTTTGGCACGGGCACTGTCACCACGATGATGCGTTAATGGCTCCTGTAAACACTAACCACTTTGATGGTTATGTACAAGGGTCTTCTACCCTGACTTCTTTTCAACCTCTTGAAGGTGTTGAAGGCTTGAATAAAGGAGGCTGGCATGATGCTGGTGATTATGATTTGCGTGTAGAATCTCAAATTGGAACAGTCTGGAATCTGGCTCTAATGGTTGAAGAATTTGGATTGGATTATGATGCTACACTCATTGACCAAAAAAACCATCTTGTAGAGATACATACTCCAGATGGAAAATCTGATGCACTGCAACAAATTGAACATGGTTTGCTTAGTATATTAGCAGCTACTAGAACTATGGATAGGCTTTATAGAGGTATTATTTGCTCAGATATAAGACAATATACCCTTTTAGGAGACGCTTCGGTTATGACTGATAACATTCCCTATACAAAAACATCAGGCATGCCTATGGATGACCGATTAGTTTTTACAGAAGACAATCCTAACCGCGAATTATATGTTGTATCTGGTCTTGCTGCTGCAACACGTGTATTAAGAAAGTCTAACCCAGCTCTAAGTAAAGAGTGTCTAGATACCGCTTTAAAATTATATGGTAGAGCAAAAAATAAAGCAAACAACTCTTCAAAAATTAAAGCACTGGCCGAACTGATCATAACCACACAAGACAAAGTATTGCTTAAGGAATTGATTGCTCTGGAAAATGAAATTGTAAAAGACATTGATAGATCGGGATGGATAATTGGTCGTGTAATGCCTTATATAAAAGACAAAAGCTTTATTAAATCGGTTGATGCTGCTGTTCAAAAATATCAGAAGCATCTAAATGAAGCATCTAAAGAATCTCCGTTTGGAGTACCCTACAAACCAAATATTTGGGGAGCTGGCTGGACTATTCAACAGTTTGGAAAAGAACAATACTTCTTTCATAAAAGCTGGCCTGATTTAGCTACATCAGATTTTTTTATTAACGCATTCAATTTTGTATTAGGCGTTCACCCTGGAGAAAACACAATGTCGTTTATATCTGGAGTTGGTTCAAAATCGGCTACTGTGGCTTATGGTGTAAATAGAGCTGATTGGTCTTTTATACCGGGCGGTTCTATTTCAGGAACAGCATTAATTCGCCCCGACTTACCCGAATTAAAGATTTGGCCTTTCTTTTGGCAACAAACTGAATATGTAATGGGCGGTGGTGCTACCAACTATATGTTTCTTGCTTTGGCAGTAAAAGAACATTTTAAGGCTAAACAATGAAATTTCTCCCATTACTTTTCTTAGCTTCCATCCTACTTGTATTTGGTTGTTCTAAAATTAAGAAAGAACGTTTCAAGGCACATTACGCTAAAATTATTCCGAGCATAGATGGAAATGCAAATGATACCATATGGAATATGATTCCAGATTGGTACTCTAAACACCATATATGGGAAAATAATGTAGGATCTGAACCAGATTCATCAGATTTTTCGTGGAGATATAAGTTAGCCTGGGATGAAAACAAATTTTATGTCCTAGCAGAAATTACAGATAATATTATAAGTGATATGCACCCAACTCCTAAATATAATTATTGGGAGGATGATTGTTTTGAGGTTCTGTTTGACGAAGATAATTCTGGTGGAAATCACCAAAGTAACTACCAAGCTTTCATATATCATATCTCTATTTTGTATGATGTTGTTGACATTGATAATGAAGGAAATAGAGTATTACTTAATGATCATTTAAAAGTAAAAATGGACACACTAAACGGAACATCTATTTGGGAAGCTGCTTTCAGTGTATATAATAAAGATTATATCTCAACAAGTAAAAGTACTCCCGTAAAGTTGTATCAAGGGAAAATAATGGGTTGGGCAATGGCTTATTGTGATAATGATGGTAGTAAACAACGAGATCACTTTTTTGGCTCGAACCACATAAAAGGTGAAGATAAAAACCTGACATGGAAAACAGCAGATGTTTTTGGAGAAGTTGAATTAATAAAACATTAACGGGTATTTTGGTAAACTGATTATATATAATAAAAATAAACACATTAGTGTGTTAATGCAATTGTTGTGCATTTCAAAAAAAAGCGTTAAAAAAATTAAAGTATTAGAATTCGACAAAGATTATGATAATAACCTTAGCAAAATGGATAGTATTAGCGTTTGGAGTATTTATAATTTTTGTCGGAATTTTTATGCTATTTAGGCCAAAAAAAGTAAGAGCAACTTTACGAAAAGCTAGTAGTACTAATTTTATAAACTATACGGAAATAACAATCCGATTAATTCCGGCTGTGGCTCTGATATTATACTCGAATTTTTCCAAATTTCCAGAAGCGTTTAAAATTTTTGGGTGGATTATGGTCATCACCTCTTTGATACTTTATATTATTCCAAGAAAAATGCATCATAAATTTTCGATGACAAGTGCGGATATACTTAAACCAATCTATTTTCAATTGATTTCGCCCTTTGCTTTTCTATTTGGAGGATTAATTATTTATAATACGTTATAAATTTTTGATTAGAAAGACGTCATTGAAATGAAAAAAACCTTGCATGACAACTTTAATCGTTGCACAAGCACCTAAAAATGTATAACTAAATCTATTTAAGTCTCAAAACATATTGAAAATTTTTTGGTTAAATCATCTGCTTTAATAAATGTGGATTAGAAATCTTATTTAAATCCAAATTTGCTATTTTTAAGTCTAAAAAAAGGTTTCTGGTCAATCTCCCCTTGGCAATAATTATAAAAATCGTAACAAAAAATAAAGTTATTTTATTCTTTTTAGCTTTTGCTTCTATCTCATTATTTTGACAAGCTGAAAAGAAAAAGTTTGACGTTAAAATAGACAAAGCGGAGTTAAATCCATCAGCACTAATAAAAGAATCGTAACTTTTATCACCACATCAATTAATTTTATGATCTTTACCTTAAATTTCATTTCATGAAAAAATCTATATTATTAATCGCATTAATAGTTCTTTTATTGATTTTAGGATGTAATAGTAAATCTAAAAAAACGACCTCAACTGAACAGGAATTACCTCAAAATCCTATCATTCAAAAAATTGCAGAGTTAAAAGCTTCTGGTTATGAAATAGTTGATTACCATGCTCATTTAAAAGGAGGTTTAACTATGGAAGAATTGTTGAAACATTCTAAAAAGACAGGAATTGACTATGGTGTGGCTTTCAACGCAGGTGTGGGCTTTCCAATTACCAATGATTCTACTTTACTGGCCAACTATAATCAATATAAAGATTATCCCGTTTTAATGGCAATGCAAGCGGAAGGTAGAGAATGGGTAAATATGTTCTCAAAGGAAAATATTAGCACATTTGATTATGTTTTTACAGATGCTATGACTTGGACAGATACCAAGGGAAGAAGAATGCGTCTTTGGATGCCTGAAGAAGTATTTGTTGATGACAAAGATGATTTTATGGATCAGCTAGTTGGTAAAATTGTTGGTGTAATTGAAAATGAACCCATTGATCTGTATGTAAATGCTACGTTTTTACCTGACATTTTACAAGCCGAGTATGATGCATTGTGGACCAAAGATCGCATGGATAAAGTTATCAATGCTTCTGTAACCAATAATATAGCTATTGAGATCAATGCACGGTATAAGATTCCTTCTGCTACATTCATCAAAAGAGCAAAAGCTGCCGGAGTAAAATTTAGTATGGGTACAAATAATACGGGAAAAGAATTAGGCACCTTAGACTATGCCATTGAGATGATTGATGAGTGTGGACTAGAACCTGCAGATTTTTTTAAACCGGTAAAGAAAGAAGTCCAAAGAAAATAATTGATGATTTCAAAGGTCAGTTCGTTCCTATTTATCATTTAGAACCATCCCCATAACAATCGGGAGAAAGGAATGTGAGCATTGTGAATTCAGGCTAGTTAAATCTATGTTCATCAGTGTTGTCCCTAAATATTATTAATCATAATCATGTTACATTGTTAGATTTCTCAATCGTTCCGATATCTCAGAACTCCTACCTGCCGACGCTATGGTGTATCCATATCTTTTTATACTTTTTTTAGATCAGTTGTAAGCTCCTCCCTTTAGATATAGGCAGGTGGCCACGCTTTTTGGCGTGGACGGAGGGGTTGAAACCCAAACCAAAACTGCAATAAAAAATAAATAAAATTTATTCGTATTTTTAACCAAATTAATCATCTCTAAAACATAGTATACAATTTCTATAATATGGATTTATAGCCATTCAATCAACAACAATTATGAAAACAATGACTTGTAAACAATTAGGTGGGGCTTGTTCTAAAGAATTTAAAGCCAATACTTTTGAAGAAATGGCAGAAATGAGCAAAAAGCATGGTTTGGAAATGTTTCAAATAGGAGATAAAGAACATCTTAAAGCGATGGATAAAATGCAAGAACTAATGCAATCTCCTGAAAACATGAAAGCCTGGTTCGAAAATAAGAGACAAGAGTTTGAAGCTCTTCCTGAGGATAATTAAATAAGAACTTAACACCAGACAATGAAAAAACTAAAATTTCCAACTGCTCAAACCATATTATTAATTATTGCAGCCTTAGTAACACTATTAACGTGGTTTGTACCTGCTGGAAAATATGACAGTTTAACTTACAATAGTGCCACTAATTCATTAAATAAAATAAGTTTAGAGTCAATAACCTCATTGCCAGCAACACAAGAAACATTAGACAATTTACTTATTAAAATTCCCATAGAGAAGTTTACCAATGGAGATATTTATAAACCCATTAGCATACCAAACACCTACAAAAAATTAGAGGCTAAACCACAAGGTTTTGCAGCTTTTGTCCAATCTCCTATCAAAGGAATTATCGCTGCAGCAGATATTATTTTTCTAGTACTTATTATTGGTGGTTTAATAGGGATTATGAATTTAACCGGAGCTTTTGATGCCGGAATTTCTTGGCTGGCAAAAACGTTAAAAGGAAGAGAGTTTATCTTAATTATATTGGTGACAAGTTTAGTGGCTTTAGGAGGTACAACCTTTGGTTTGGCAGAAGAAACCATGGCATTTTATCCTATTTTAATTCCGGTTTTTCTCGCGGCAAAATATGATGCTATGGTTGGTCTGGCTAGTATTTTTATAGGGTCTTCATTAGGTAGTATGTGCTCTACTGTCAATCCTTTTTCAACTATTATTGCTTCTGACGCTGCCGGAATAAATTGGACTACCGGGCTCAACGGTAGGTTTATAATGCTAATAATTATTCTTATTATTTGTATCCTTTATATACTTCGTTATGCAAAACGAGTAAAAGTAGATCCTTCTAAGTCAATTATCTTTGATCAAAAAGAAGCTATTGAATCTATGTTCAAATTAACATCGTCAAATAACAGCATAAAACTCACCAATAGATTGCGTTTTATATTACTTATTTTTACAGCCTCCTTTATAGTGATGATTGTGGGTGTATCTATGTTAGATTGGTGGTTTGTAGAAATGACCGCAACATTTTTAGCGGGTGCCATTGTTATTGGTATAGTAGGGAAAATTAATGAATATGATTTTGTAGAAGCATTTTCAAAAGGTGCAGGAGAGCTATTGAGCGTTGCCTTTATTATTGGAATTGCCCGAGGTGTTTCTGTAATTATGGATGATGGACTAATAAGTGATACTATGTTATTTCATGCAAGTACCATAACAGAAGGTATGAACAAAGGTGTTTTTGCAAATGCTATGCTCTATATTTATGGTGGTTTATCATTTTTTATCCCTTCATCATCAGGTATGGCAGTATTGACTATGCCAATTATGTCTCCACTGGCAGATACGGTTGGTGTAGGTAGAGAAATTATTGTGAATACCTATCAATACGGTATGGGCTTATTCTTTTTTATCAATCCAACCGGTTTAATATTAGCATCACTTGCTATAGTAAAAATAGGTTTTAATAAGTGGTTGAAATTTATATTACCCTTGTTTATCATCCTATTATTAACCACAATGGTATTACTGACAATTTCTGTTTATCTATAATATTACAAAGGCACAAATAAATTTAAAAATGAACAATCAACTTTTCAACAACATCAAAGAAAAGGTAGAAATATCTGAACAAGATTTTCAGGATTTTATGCTCTTAACTAAAACTGTTACGGTCAAAAAAAATGATTTTTTTATAGATGAGGGAGATATTGCAAAATATATAGCTTTTATGAACTCCGGCGTGCTATATTCATATACTATTGATGATAAAGGAGATAAACATGTTGTTCAAATAGCCTTAGAAAATCATTGGATATCAGATTTGTTTAGTTTTTTATCTGAAGAACCTTCTAATTTTAATGTACAAGCCATTGATACTTCTGAAATTACTTTATTGAGCAGAGAAAATTTTGAACGAGCCTGTAACTCTATTCCCGCTTTTGAACGGTTTTTTAGGATTCTAATTCAGAATGCATATGTAAATTCACAAAGAAGAGTATCAAGAATTTATGGTAATTCAGCTGAAGAAAGATATTTGAAACTTATAAAATCAAATCCGAAAATTATTCAAACCGTACCTCAACATTATATAGCATCCTATCTAGGCATCAAACCACAGTCTTTAAGTAGAATTAGAAAAAATCTTTACCTCTAATCTTTCATAAGTCATATAAAAACTGAGCCATTTCTTTTGATTTGGCTTTTTTTTATTCATTTTTTCATTAGTTAACATAGGTGAATGTTCAACTTTAAAACTACCCGCATCTTTGCAGTGTAAATAATACATAAATCATTAAAACAATTTTAAAATGAAAAAAGTAATAACATTAGTATTCGTAACATTATTAAGTTTAACAACTTATGCACAATCATCAACTTGGGGTGTAGATGCAAGTCACTCAAAAGTAAATTTCTCAGTAAGTCATTTAGTGATCTCAGAGGTTGACGGAACATTCAAAACCTTTAGTGGAAGTCTTACATCAAACTCCGATGATTTTTCAGACGCCAAATTCAATTTTGAAATAGACGTTAACTCCATTAATACAGATA
Source organism: Flavobacteriaceae bacterium UBA2765 (assembly GCA_002352665.1). Classification (GTDB taxonomy): domain Bacteria; phylum Bacteroidota; class Bacteroidia; order Flavobacteriales; family Flavobacteriaceae; genus Aureibaculum. The sequence goes on along the minus strand of DEIV01000121.1, from coordinate 18,734 downwards.
ACGAAAAAAGAGATGGGCATTTAAAATCGGAGGATTTCTTTTATACAGAAAAACATTCCAAAATGACTTTTAAAGGTACTTCCTTTAAGAAAGTTAAAGGCAATACCTATCTTTTAAAAGGTAATTTGACAATGCGTGGCATTACTAAAAACATTGCATTAAATGTAAAATATGGAGGAACAGCCAATGACGGTTATGGCAATACAAAAGCAGGATTCATTATTACCGGAACTATTAATAGAATTGATTACGGAGTGGCGTGGAATGCAAAAACAGAACACGGTGGTTGGACTGTAGGTGAAGAAGTAAGCCTAGTAGTTAAGTTAGAATTTGTTAAACAATAATCTAATCATTCTTCTCAGCCTATTGATAATAAATATCAATAGGCTAATTGTATAAAACTAATAATAATGAATAGAAAGGCTTTTTTAAAAACCGCAGGACTAACTGCATTATCATTGCCGCTTATGAAACTCAATTCATTAAATAATTTGACAAATGAATTTAGCAGTACACCACAAATGCCTGCTTTATTTTTAGCACACGGACATCCTATAAATGCTATTTTGGACAATAGCTTTACAAAAAAATTAGGTGAAATAAGTAAGGATATTGAAAAACCCAATGCCATTATGGTAATTTCTGCCCATTGGGAAACTAAGGGAACTTATGTTTCTGTAAATCCTTTTCCAAATACCATTTACGATTTTGGCGGTTTTGACGAACGTTTATTTGATATAAAATATGAACCTAAAGGTCATCCGAAAATGGCTAAAGAAATCATTAATTTACATCATATTATTAAAGAAGATCATAAAATGGGACTAGATCATGGTGCCTGGACTGTTTTAAAATTTTTATATCCAAAAGCAGATATTCCGGTTTTTCAATTGTCAATAGATTATTCTCAAAGTCCTGAATACCATTTCGAATTGGCTAAACAATTAAAATCTATACGAAAGAAAGGTGTTCTAATTGTTGGTAGTGGAAATATTGTTCACAATCTTAACCGTTTAGACTGGAGCAATCAAAATGTAAAACCACATGATTGGGTCTTAGAATTTGATTTAAAAGTAAAACAAAAATTAGAAAAACTGCAGTTTAACGACTTAGTACAATATCAAACTATGGGGAAATCAGCCTTATTAAGTATCCCAACAAATGAGCATTACTTACCCATGTTATATATTCTTGGACTTTTAGAAAAAGGTGAAAAAGTAACACATTTATATGAAGCATACGAATTTGGTAGTTTAAGTATGCGAAGTTTTAAAATATCTTAATCTCAATTATTTTGACAATACAAGCAGTAAACCCATCTATAAAAAATTCATGTAAGTTTAATAAATCGGAAACTTTAGTTTTAAATTATCTCATTCGAAAACCCAAAGTAAAAATAAATAAACCTCCAGTATTAATCATGCTTCATGGTGTGGGTGCTAATGAAAAAGCATTATTTCCATTAACGAATAAAATTGACGATAAGTTTTTAATTATTTCTGCTCAAGCTCCCTATAAATATAGTGAAAATAGCTATGGCTGGTACAAAGTTGATTTCTCTACGGGCAAGCCTGTAATTGACCACTCACAAGCCGAAAAAAGTAGAATTATCCTCTTACAATTCATAAATCAAATAGTTGAAAAGTATAATTCAAATGCTGATAAAGTATATTTAATGGGTTTTAGCCAAGGTGCAATTATGGCTTTTCTGTGGCATTAACCAGACCTGATAAAGTCTCCGGAATAGCTTCTTTTAGTGGTAGAATTTTAGAAACAACCAAATCTAATATCAGTAAAAATTCAAAATTAAAGAATCTAAAAGTATATCTTTCGCATAGTATAAATAATAACGTATTACAATATACATATGCAGAAGCTAGTAAAAATCTATTGGATAGCTTGAATATAGAAACTTTATTCAAAACGGACAATTTTGGTCATACTTTACCTTAAAATAGTTTCAATTTATTTAGTCGGTGGTTAGAAGGATTTGAATAAAATCAAGGAATTAAAGTCCGGAATTAAACCCCAATCTACAAGTCTTGTATCAACAACCAAGCATCTTCAGATTCTGTACGTTTTATTCTATATAAATTATTAATGGCATCGTTTCTTTCGGTATAACTTTCATAAGAAACTTGTGTAAGACCCCATTTATTAATACCTAAAATTCTGGCTTTGTAACCATTGGCCATCAATTTATTTACCAAGCGTTGTGCATTTTCAGGATATCTAAACGCACCGGCAATCACATGATAAGGTTTTTTGTCTAAAGTAACATTTATATGAATAGATGGTATGGCTTCAGAAACTATAAAAGTTGCTTTTTCAATTTTAGTATCTCTTTGCTGCAGCTGCTGTTGGGTAGCCGCTATTTGTTGTTCTCTTAGGTGCTTCTGATAAATTGAATTTCCTCCCAATCCTAATAATGAAATTCCAACAACGAGTATAGCAGCATATTTTAAATAACTATTACTTTCTTTTTTCCTATTTGTAAGTATAATAGGTGCTTTTTCTTCAAGTTTTTCAACTTGTTTCATATAGGTTTCTCTCTTTATTTCAGGTTGTACAAAAGAGGATAATCCAAAAGCCTCTGTCAAGTAATTGACCTCTGTCTGTGGTTCAAAAATTATAGTATTATTAGCATCTAAAAAAAATTTACCAATACTATCAACCACTAAATTAGATTGTCTTAAGGTTTCATACCATTGATCAACTTCAAATTTTATAAAATTTAAAGCATGCTCAAAAGGTACTTGATCAACAGCCGCTATATAATTTGCCAATAAACCATCATTGTTTTTTAAATGACTATTAAAAGTAATGATCTTATGTGGAGGATAAAATGTTTTTGAATATGGGCTTATAATTGCTGATGCTGTATTGGTCACAAAACCTCCAAAACCCGGTATAATAACACATTCGTATCGATAAAGAAGATCACTTATGTAGTCGGAGAGTTTCAGTTGATTAAATTTTGGGGTTCTAATACTTAAGGAACAAAAGTAAAAAAAACTTTAGTTTAAATTTGCTTTACATTCTATTTTTATTAACAATTTTTGTACATTGAAAGCTTGTAAAAAACCACATTGAAAAACGAGGAACTACTTAACTTGCTAGCACTTATAAATGCAAATGGCATTGGAGATGTGATGGCAAAAAAATTGATATCGCATTGCGGTAGTGCTTCAGAAATATTTTCTGAAAAAAAACAAACACTTGCTAAGATTCCGGGAGTAGGTACAGCCATTACCTATGCCTTAAAAGATAAAACTATTTTTACACGGGCAGCACAAGAAATTGAATTTATAAATACCCATAATATTCAATATTCATATTTTCAAGATAGTGATTATCCTCAATACTTAAACCATTGCTTTGACGCTCCAATCCTCTTTTTTAAAAAAGGAAAAATTCATTTAAATAACCAAAAAATTATCAGTATAGTTGGCACCAGGCAAATGACCAGTTATGGAAAATCTGTTCTAGAAGATCTTATCTCAAATTTAAAAGTTTACAATCCTGTTATTGTAAGCGGCTTGGCCTATGGGGTTGATGCCTATGCCCATAAATTGGCTATTGAAAATCAATTGCAGACTATAGCAGTATTGGCTCATGGTTTAGATAGAATTTACCCTGCAATTCATAAAAAATATACCGATAAAATGATTAAAAATGGAGGTTTGATTACGGACTATTGGTCTAACACAAGACCCGACAAAGAAAATTTTGTAAAGAGAAATAGAATTGTAGCCGGAATTTCTCAAGCCACTATTGTTATTGAGTCTGCCGAGAAAGGGGGGTCATTAATTACGGCAGATATAGCCAATTCGTACAACAGAGATGTCTTTGCAATTCCCGGAAGAATTACTGATGCGTATAGCAGAGGATGTAATCAATTGATCAAAACCAATAAAGCAGCAGTACTCACTTCAGCTAAAGATATTGCTTATATCTTAAACTGGGAAAAAGATAATCTGAAAGAAAAATCTATTCAAAAACAACTTTTTGTAGAGCTTTCTGATCTTGAAAAAGGCGTTTATAATTACTTACTAAAGGAAGGAAAACAACAATTAGACTTGATCGCTTTACATTGTAATTTACCTGTTTTTAAAACCGCTACGCTATTATTAACCTTAGAATTAAAAGGTGTAATCAAACCATTACCGGGGAAAATTTTTGAAGCGATATAATTCGATTACAAATTTGCTTTAAAAAACGTGGCACTATAAATTTGAACCTCCTAAATGACCTCTTTTTCAATAAAATATTGGATTACAGCTTCTTTCATCAACACAGATTGTTCCCCTGCTTTTAAAAATGGTAATTCTTCTTTTATGGTATAATGCGGCCAGCCATCTTCATCAAAAAAATCAAATTCGTAATAGCCTAAAGGCTCTAACAATCTACAAATAGCAATATGCATTAAGTTTATTTTTTCGTCTTTTTTAAAAGTACGATAACCTTGACCTAATTCTTGAACACCAATTAAATAAACAATAGCATCTAAATCTACCGCTTCACCATCAGCAAATTGCAATGAAATTTTCGATTTCAACAATTCCCATTTCTTTTTTAGATCTAGATCTCTTGACATACACAATTTTTAAGCAAAGATAAGTATAGTTTTTACTTTTTTCTGTTTAAAACCCATCCTAATTCTATGTCAATTAAAGGAGAAACAAACCCATTACTTCCTGAGTTTTCAAAAGCATATCCCACTCCTAAATCTAAAGAAAGATTGAATCCGCTTCTATAGGTACGTTGAAAACCCCAAGTTGGACCTACAACAATAAGAGCTTGGTCATCATATCTGTCGCTCTTAAATAAAGGTTTTTGACTTTGAACTACAGCAATAAAAGAAATGTAATTGGCGAATTATTTAAAGTATTTTTACCTTTGCTTGTCCTTTTTTCAAAATTATAATAATACTTATATTGACTTTCTAAGAATGGAAAAAAAGAAACTTCTGTATCCCTATTAGAACCGCCAATAATGCTAAAACCCATGCCTACACCAAAAGTTATTGAAGTTTTGTCTGTTAAGCCTGCTTCATATTTTATACCTGGTACTAAAAAATTTAGTTTTAATTGATTTTTTTCGACTTTACCGTTTTGGGCATTTGCTAGTAGCGTAAAAATCATAAATACAAAAAGTAAGCTATTCTTCATCTGTAAATTGTTTTTAGAATTAGTCTTATAAGTTCACAATAATAATGCCATAAAAAATGACTTATTTAAATTACTTTTGTATCCTATTTACTAATCTACATAAATTATGTACGGAAATATCAAACAACATTTACAACAAGAAATTAAAAACATAAAAGACGCCGGATTATTTAAATCTGAGCGAATTATAACATCTTCACAAGATGCGGTCATAAAAATTTCAACAGGAGAAGAAGTCATCAATTTTTGTGCGAATAATTATTTGGGTTTATCCAACCACCCTGAAGTTATACAAGCCGCAAAAGACACTATGGATACGCACGGCTATGGCATGTCTTCTGTCCGTTTTATTTGTGGTACGCAAGACATTCACAAAGCATTAGAACAAAAAATTGCTAATTTTTATGGTTTTGAAGATACTATTTTATATGCGGCGGCATTTGATGCTAACGGAGGTGTGTTTGAGCCTTTATTAACTAGTGAAGATGCCATAATTTCTGATGCTTTAAATCATGCCTCTATTATAGATGGTGTACGTTTGTGTAAAGCGGCCAGATATCGTTATCAGAATAATGATATGGAGGAATTGGAAGCTCGATTAAAAGAAGCAAATGATGCCGGAGCAAGATTTAAAATTATAGTTACAGATGGTGTTTTTTCCATGGATGGGATTGTTGCTAGTCTTGACAAAATATGCGATTTGGCTGATAAATATGATGCCATGGTCATGGTAGATGAATGTCATGCTACCGGCTTTATTGGAAAAACCGGTAGAGGTACTCTAGAGCTAAAAAAAGTTTTAGACAGAGTTGATATAGTAACTGGTACATTAGGGAAAGCTTTAGGTGGGGCCATGGGAGGCTATACAACAGCTAAAAAAGAAATTATTGAAATTTTACGACAACGTTCCAGACCGTATTTATTTTCAAATTCACTCGCTCCAGCAATTGTTGGTGCTTCTTTAAAAGTATTTGAGATGCTACAAAATGATACATCTTTACGCGATAAACTGGAGTGGAATACTAATTATTTCCGTAAAGGGATGGAAAAAGCCGGATTTGATTTGGTAGGTGCAGATGCAGCTATTGTGCCGGTAATGTTATATGACGCAAAACTATCTCAAGATATGGCAAATGCCCTATTGCAAGAAGGTATTTATGTTATAGGATTCTTTTTTCCTGTTGTACCCAAGGAAAAGGCTCGGATTAGAGTTCAGCTATCTGCAGCACATACCAAAGAACATTTAGATAAAGCTGTTGAAGCTTTTATCAAGGTTGGAAAACAACTAAATGTAATTTGATTAAAATTCTTACCCTAATGGTAATTGTTGAGATAAGAGAAGGTGGATTTGATTCCTATAAAAAGGAATCTAAGGGGAAGCGTAAAAATAAATTCAAGTCGTCTTTAATTTTAATGTGTTTTAATTCAATAACTTTGCACTATGAGTATTATTAGAATTACCAAACATTTCGATTTTGAAACTGCACATGCCTTATATGGATATGATGGTAAATGCAAAAATATTCATGGACATAGTTATCAACTCTTTGTTACCGTAATTGGTACGCCCATAAACGATCCTAATCATGTAAAAAATGGAATGGTGCTAGATTTTGGCGATTTAAAACATATAGTAAAAACTGAAATTGTAGATGTTTTTGACCATGCAACTGTGTTGAATGAAAATTCTCCACATAAAGATTTAGCAGAAAAAATAAAATTACATTCACCAAAAGTTTTGTTGGTTGACTACCAACCTACAAGTGAAAATATGATAGTAGATTTTGCAAATAAAATCATGACTAAGTTGCCTAATTCCGTTACATTACACGCTCTAAAGCTCTATGAAACCACCAATTCTTATGCAGAGTGGTTTGCTTCAGACCAAGCACTTCCTGCTGACCTATCTTAAGAAAGGCAGCAATTTTCATCATCCATTTTAAATTTTAAATCTTAATTTTTAAATGCTTAAATCATTTTAACTATTTTTGAGGTCAAATAGCCTTAATGAATATCAATTTACCCCAATATAAAAAAATATACTTTGCTTCTGACCAACATTTTGGCATCCCAAACCACGAAAAAAGTTTAGTTCGAGAAAAGAAGTTTGTACAATGGTTGGACAGTATAAAACTAGATGCTGAAGCTATATTTTTACTAGGTGATTTATTTGACTGTTGGTTTGAATACAAATCGGTTGTTCCAAAAGGGTTTGTACGTGTCTTAGGCAAACTAGCCGAAATTAGAGACAGTGGAATAGCCATTCATTTTTTTGTAGGCAATCACGATTTGTGGATGTTAGATTACTTTGAAAAAGAATTGAATATTCCGATACATTACAGGCCTTTAGAATTTATTTCAAATAACAAAACTTTCCTTATTGGGCATGGTGATGGATTGGGTCCTGGCGACAAGGGTTATAAACGTATGAAAAAAGTATTTACCAATCCTTTTTCTAAATGGCTCTACAGATGGTTACATCCTGATTGGGGTATGCCTTTAGCACAATATTTTTCAACTAAAAACAAATTAATTTCCGGTGATGAAGATGTTGTGTTCTTAGGTGAAGAAAATGAATGGCTGGTACAATATGCCAAGAAAAAATTAGAAACAAAACACTATGATTATTTTGTGTTTGGCCATAGACATTTACCCATGGAAATTGAGGTTGGAGAGCAAAGTAAATATATCAATTTAGGCGACTGGATTTCATATTTTACCTATGGCGTTTTTGATGGTGAAAAAATGATGTTGAAAAAAAATAATTAAAGAATAATTCTCTCCGGTTAAGGGATAGTTGACTTTAACATAAGGTAAAACAAAAGGGTAAAATTTCAATAAATCCCATTAAACTCTAGGGCAAGCCCTGAATCTAGAAAAAGGAATCGACCCAAGGGTCAACATAGGTTTCACTAATAAAAATGCAAAATTATAATGGCTAAAACCAAAACAACTTTTTTCTGTCAAAACTGCGGTACACAATATGCCAAATGGGTAGGTAAATGTAATGCCTGTAATGAATGGAATACCATTGTTGAAGAAGTTATCCAAAAAGAAGAATCCCGAGGCTTCGGGAGAAATTGGAAACAAACATCAGTAATAAAAAAAGTTGCCAAACCACTTAAAATTAATGACATTGCCATTAATGAAGAAGACCGGATAGATACCAAAAATAATGAACTCAATAGTGTTTTAGGTGGTGGACTGGTAAAAGGATCAATAACTTTATTGGGTGGTGAACCCGGTATAGGTAAATCAACCTTAATTTTACAAATTGCATTAAGTATTGATAAAAAAGTGCTGTATGTTTCAGGTGAAGAAAGTCAATCGCAAATTAAAATGCGAGCAGAACGGTTAGAAAATACCAATGCTGAATGCTTAGTCTTAACCGAAACCAAAACCCAACACATTTTTAAAAATATAGAAGAGACACAACCTGACGTGGTAGTGATAGATTCTATTCAAACCTTACATACAGATTACATTGAGGCATCACCTGGAACCATTTCTCAAATTAGAGAAACTACGGCAGAACTCATAAAATTTGCTAAAGAAACATCCACGCCTGTCATTTTAATTGGTCATATTACCAAAGAAGGTGCCATTGCAGGACCTAAAATTTTAGAGCACATGGTAGATGTAGTGCTGCAATTTGAAGGAGATAGAAATCACACCTATCGAATTCTAAGGGCTCAAAAAAACCGTTTTGGCTCTACGGCCGAATTGGGAATTTATGAAATGTTAGGCAGCGGTTTGCGTGAGGTTGAAAACCCCTCAGAAATACTCATTTCAGAAAAAGACGAATCATTAAGTGGAACAGCTATTGCAGCTACTTTAGAGGGCATGCGGCCATTAATGATAGAAGTGCAAGCATTAGTAAGTACAGCAGTTTATGGCACACCCCAACGATCAACAACAGGTTATAATACCAAAAGATTGAATATGATATTAGCAGTATTAGAAAAAAGAGCTGGTTTTAGGCTTGGGGCTAAAGATGTATTTTTAAATATTGCCGGTGGTATTTCTGTAGATGATCCTGCTATGGATTTAGCAGTAGTAACCGCTATTTTATCATCTAATGAAGATGAAGCCATTCCTCAAGATTATTGTTTTGCTGCAGAAGTTGGTCTAGCGGGTGAAATAAGACCAGTAAACCGAATAGAACAGCGGATATTAGAAGCAGAAAAACTTGGGTTTCAAAAAATTATGATCTCCAAATACAATAAAATTCCCTCAAAAAAACACAAGATACAAGTACTAGTAGTTTCAAAAATTGAAGAAGTATTTAACACATTATTCTAAAACTTTATTTCAACTTTTTCTATGCCTAAAGCATGACTTAAATCATTTTATTTAGCAGTTTAATAGCTTAGTTTTGATGTTAACTTAACATTTCACGTCATGAAAAAGTCTGCTACACTATTACTATTATTGTTTTTTACTTCCATTACATTTGCTCAAAACAATGATATAAAAAAAATTGAAAAGATTGGAAAAGATCTTTATGAAGTAACCATTTATTATGAAAACGGAAACTTAATGCAACATGGTTTTCTTTCTAAAAATGACAAACTTCATGCACAATGGGAAAGTTTTGATGAAGATGGTAGCAAAAGATGTGTTGGCTTTTATAATAATGGCATTAAAGTAGGTACATGGTTTTATTGGAATAAAAACAAAGGAAAAAAAGTTACCTACGAAAATAACAAAATTGTTAATGTAGAAGAATTAGAAAGTACGGAGAATAAAATACTTAAAGAACAGGATCTTAAATCAGAGAATTGAATCTAACATAAAACTATTACTCGTTTTCCTCTTCAAACTCAGCACTCCATCCGTCATAATAACCGCCATAAGATCTAGAAAGTATATCTAATACTTTTGTCACCTCATTTATATAGGTAGGGTTTAGATTGTTTTCACGATAAATTTTTACTTCAAATGGATATTTATTGCCTTTTTTGAACTTTAGAGAGTCTACGTTGAAATTGATGGCTTTTACTTTATCAATGAACTTTTGTCTCCTTTTGTCTTTTTTAAAGGAGCTCCAATGTGTTACTTTTATTGTTTTTGATAGATCTTTCCCTTCATAAAACAGTTGGCTTAGATATTCTTGATTTGCGAAAAAATTATCAGAAATATCTTTAGGGTAGAGTACTTCTTCATAGTAATTCCATCTTTTATCTCCTCTTATAACAAGGTAGTTTCTAGTATTGCTGAAACTTTGCTGAATTAAGCCGTTTATTTTATTTCTAATATCTATGGTATCTTTAACGTAATACACGTCAAATCCGGCACATTGATAGGTAAGAATGCCTGCCAGTTTATTCTTAGTCATTTGGTTTAATAACCTAGCAATAGAATCTGAAAAGGCATAAATTTCATCTAATCCTTCGGCATTTGGTGCTCCGTTTTTAAAACACTTTTTTGTTTTAGTTCCTACCAATACAAGGTTTTTATAACTGGGTCTAGCAAGAACATATTTAAAATTTACATTAATTGCCATCAAGCCTTTTTCGGCTTCAGCCAGATAACTATCCCAGTCATCCTCTTGGGCATGAGTGATAAAAATTCCCATAAAGAAAACAAGCAGACTAAACTTAATAGAATAAATTGTATTTGACAAAATAAATAAGTTAATTTATATAATGAACATCAAAAATTATGCCCAATTACACAATGAAATCAACCTGATGAGGTCAATATAAAAATTCAAATAAACACTTAAAATATAATTTAACAATATAAACCCACACTACATATTAGAAAGGTTAATCAAAAAATCTAACAAATAATTATAGGTTAATTATATTTGATTTAGATAACAAAATTTACACAAAGCTATTATAATCTCTAATTAGGTATTTATATTCATCACTTATATCTTCAGCTTCATCTTGTGTAATTTTACCATCTCGTTTGTTTTTTCTTAACGCTCCTAAAAAATCATCTAATTGCTCATAATATGATTTATAAGACCTTTCTTTATCATGCTCTTTTAATAATTCAGGAGTCAAAACCCTATGTTCCTTAACGTTATTTTCTAATTCAGTATATTTAGAGTTTAATGCATTTATGTCAATATTTTCAGCATAAACTATATCTATAATTTCTTCAACCAAACTCAAATCTGCTTTTGAAGCAATAAGAACCTCCTTTAATGGATGATCTTTTAATAATTCTACTTCGGCCGCATCAGCCAAAGGTTTTATTATGTTATATGCCTCAGATCTTTGGTCGTAAAAACTAGTAATATTTTTTTCTATAATATCCACATAATCTTTTCCTTTTGCCCAATCATCATCCTTAAAATCTTCAAGATCATAATAATTTTTAAAATCTTTATAAGCTTTCTCTACTGCATCAAAAGATTCTGATGCTGATTTAACTTTACCCACCAACTCTTCTTTTATATCAGAAGGTAAAATATTACCTGGTTTTAATAATAATATTCCATCATTATCTTTATTAACATCTGGAATTATTCCTATAAAAGCCATGCTCATAAGCATTCTTGGCTTTCTTTTTTGAGTTACTATTGTTCTCATTTTTTCATAATCATTAGCAGCGGCATCAATTTTATTACCAGCTTCATTCATATAATCAATCATGGCATTATTATATGCAATAATGCTTCCTGCTTCATCAGTACTTGCAACACTTAACCCATCAACTGCATCTTTGGCTTTATCTCCCAATTTTCCGCAACTTATCAATAATGTTGTAACAATAAATAAAATTTTAAATTTCATAATTAAGATTTTGGTTTTTAAATTAATACTGTAAATGTAAATAAAGTTTAACTATATCATACCTCTTAAACAATTTTTATGTTCTACTTTTTTAGACAAACCACAGTTGCAGAGCAGTAATAAAAATCTACATTTCCTTGTAACTTCAATTTAATATAGATTTTTAAATATTTAAACAAAATCATTATAACGATCAACTAGGTAACCGTAACTACTTCTAATATCATTTGCTTCACTTTCGGTGATCTTATCATCCCTTTTGCTTTTTCGAATTTTACCTAATATTTCTTCTAACTGTTTATAAAATCTAGAATAAAAATCATTTTTTTTATGTTTTTTTAGTAAGTCAGGGGTTAAACCTTTGTTTTTTTTAAAATTAGCTTCTAACGCAATATATTTAGAGTTTAAAGCTCTCATATCAACTGTTTCTTGTAAATAAACCATGTTAACAATTTCTTCAACCAAACCTAGATCAGTTTTCGAAGCTATAATAGTTTCCTGTAACGGATGGTCTTCCAACAATTTTATTTCAGCCGCTATTGCCAATGGTTCTAATATTCCATACACTTTGGTTCTATTGGAATAATAACTTCTGATATTTTTTTCTAAATCTTCTGATATTTTTTTCCCTTCAGCCCAATCATCATCTTTAAAATTTTCACTATCTAAATACTTATTAAATGATTCATATGCTTTTTTAATATTCTCAAAAGATTCAGCAGTAGCTTTAATATTATTTACTAAACTATCTTTAACTTCACTAGGAATGTTACTATCTGGTTCTAATAATAATATTCCTTCTCTTTTTTTATGAATGTCCGGTGTAGGTCTCATAAAGACATCACCTCCTGTATAATATCCTTTAATTTCTTTTTTATTTACTATAGTTTTTATCTCAACAGCATCTTCAATAGCATCTTTTACCAAATCACTCGCTTCATTCAAATAATCTACTAAGAAATTGTTATAAGCAATAACACTTCCAACATCATTTACATTCTCGTTACTTTTTTCTGCTACTTCATCTTTGATTTTCTCGCCCAATTTTCCACAGCTAACCAATAATATAGTAGCAATAAATAATAGTTTAAACTTCATCATTTGAGATTTTTAGTTAGTGAATATTTATGTAAATATAAAAATTTGTATCTTGTTAAGCCATTTTAATTGCTATGATTAAAATTACGCTAACACTTATTTGCTTTTCAGTTTTTGCATTATTTAGTAATGCCCAATCAGATTATGGTATTGTCAAAGGCACTTTAATTGATTATAAAACTCAAAAACCACTAAGCAATGCTAATATTAGTGTACTTGGAACGCCACTAGAAGAGCTTACAGATGATAATGGAAAGTTCTCAATAACCGATATACCTATAGGAGATCATATCATTGAAATTAGCATAATGGATTATGAAACGCAACGCTATCCTGTTTCCATAGCAGATGATCAAGTTATAAATTTAGGCGTGTTTTATTTAATAAATGATTTTACCTATCTAGATGATGCTGGACAAATAGTTTGGCAAGAGCATACTTCATTTAATACCAACCCTTCATTTTTAGCCACTTCAAAAGATATTTTTTTAAAGCATGCGGCATTTGATTTTAGTCAGTCATTTTTTAGCATTCGGGGATATGACGCCAAACATACCCAAGTATTGTTTAATGGTGTATCAATGCATAATTTAAATGATGGAATACCTCAATGGAAGGCTTGGAGTGGACTAAATGATATCACTAGAAATAAAAATATATCTCTTGGCTTGTCATATAGCAACACTTCTTTTGGTAACCTTCTAGGTTCAACAAATATCAATACTAGGGCATCTAAAATGAGACCGGGATTAAGAATATCAAGCTCTATTTCTGATAAAAATTATACAGGTAGTACCATGGCAACCTATAATTCGGGGTGGCAAGAGAACGGATTGGCATACAGTATTTCAGCCTCGAGAAGGTGGGGAAATGAAGGTTATGTCGATGCCACTTTACACGATGCTTTTAGCATATTTGGGGCTGTAGAATATAAATTAAACTCTCAAAATAGTATCAATGCTACTGCACTCTATGCACCAAGTAGAAGTGGACAAACCACTGCAATTACTGAACGTGTTTTTAATGAATTTGGAAGTAAATATAACCCTTATTGGGGATGGCAAGAAGATGAAAAAAGAAATGCAAACATTAAGAAATTTGAAATGCCTATTTTTATGTTAAGTCATTTTTATAAAAATAATAGGTCTTCCTTAACCACAAATATCTCTTATCAATTCAGTTTGCAAAGCTCTAGTAGATTAGACTATAACGATGCTCCAAATCCTTATCCCAATTATTGGAAATATTTATCCACAATTCATGAAAATCCAAATATCAATTGGATAAACCTATATGAAACCAACCTAAATGGTATCAATATTCCCGATGGAGGAGCAGCACGCTATTTAATTTACAACAATCAAAAAGATGAAAAGATATTTACTTTAAATTCTATATTAAATACCAAACTTTATTTACATTTAGATTTAGATTTTGGACTAACCTACAAGGATTATAAATCTGATAATTATGCAAGTCCAAAAGATCTTTTAGGCTCTTTGTATTACTCTGATGTTAATCCGTTTAATTTGATCAATGGCAAACCGGCAAAAAATGATGTTTTAGGAAATGAAAATAAAATTGTAGGAGATCGTATTAAGTATAATTTTGATCTCAATGCCCATCAACTTGACTTTTTTACTCAAATAAAATGGCAATATGATAATATTGACTTTTTTATTGCAGGAAATTATACCAATACTGCCTACCAACGTAATGGAAAATTTTTAAACCAAGCTTTTGAAAATAACTCATTAGGTGATAGTGAAAAATTAGCTTTTAATACCATAGGAGTTAAAGGAGGTTTTAATTATATAATATCTCCTGTTCATCAAATTCAATGTTACGGAGCATATCTTACTAAGGCCCCTCTTATTCAAAATTCATTTATAAACTCAAGGGAAAACAATGTTGTTGTTCCTGATTTACACTCCGAAAAAATTACCTCTGCAGAAGTAAATTACCACTTCAATTCTGAAAAAATTACAAGTAGAATAACCACATATATTTCAGATTTTAAAGAAGGCACCACTGTCAATTCTTTTTTTGCTGAAACTGGTTCTGGTGCCGATTATTTTCAAGAAGTGGTTACAAGTATAGACAAAAGGCATTTAGGAGTAGAATTAGGTTTTAAATATCAATTCACACCAAGTTTTAACAGTTCAGCAGTTGTTGCTTTTGGCCAACATACTTACACCAATAATGCCAAAGTTGGTGTAAATTTTGATATTGCCGGCTTAAGCGAAGATATAATCAATAATACTGGTTTTGAGAATTTTGGAGATGCATTTATTAAAAATTATAAAGTAGCAAACGGGCCTCAACAAGTCTATGCTCTAGCCTTTGAATATAAAAACCCAAAATTTTGGTCAATTAACCTCTCCGGGAATTATTTTTCTAACGGTTATCTTGATATATCAACCATATCACGAACCAATAATTTTTTTAACAATCCTAACGATTTTGGACAACCATTTCAAGATATTGATCTTGATTTGGCTAGAAAATTATTACAACAAGAAAAGTTTGATCCTTATTTTCTGGTAAATCTTTCCGGAGGCAAATCTTGGCGGATAAAAAGTACAAATATTAAAATTGTAGCCAGTATTCATAATTTACTTGACAGCACCTATAAAACAGGTGGCTATGAGCAATCTCGTACGGCAAATTATGCAGCTTTATTGGCGGATACTACAAATGAAAGCAACGAGCGTAATTTTGGCCCTAAGTATTGGTATGGTTTCGGAAGAACCTATTTTATAAATCTTGCCTTTAGCTTTAATAATTACAAATAATATGAAACAATTTTGGCAAATTAAGGTATACAAGAAAATAATCAAAAGCAAACACGTTTTTTTGCTAAAGAAATAAAATTAAAACAGATGAGAACAACTACTAAATATTTATCTTCTATTTTTTTAATGATTAGTGTGTTCTATTCGTGTGTTCAAGATGATGATTACAATATTCCTGATATTAACAGTTGCAACGATGCATCAATACCTGTCACAAAATTCATTCAAGAAATTTATGACACTTCATCAAGCAATGTAATTCAATATACCGCATCAGATGTTATTGAAGCCTATGTAACTTCTAATGATCAGGCGGGTAATTTTTTTAAGACCTTACATTTTCAATCCTTAGATGGTTCAAGAGGTTTTAGCATTCCTGTTGATCTTACAGATTTATATACCATTTTTAATCCGGGAAGAAAAGTATACATTCAACTTCAAAATAGTTACACTCAGTTACATTTTGAAGGCTTAGAAATTGGTAATTATTTTCTTGACGATGCCACAGGCGAGGAATCTATTGGTAAAATTCCTGCTACAAATTTTAAAAATATACTTATTAAAACTTGCGAGGTTGTTGAAGAAGAGCAACTGGTCAATAAATTGGTCTTAAACGAAATAACTGATGCTCATTTAAATACCTTAATAGAATTAAAAGATGTACAATTTGAAGATGCTGCCTTAGGTAAAACTTTATATGATGCTAATAACGATGTAGGAGGAGCTACCAATTACGGTATTGAAGATATATCAAAGACCACAATTAAAATAAGAACCAGTGCTTTTACAAATTTTGGATCTACAGAAGTTCCTAGTGGAAATGGTACTATACGCGGTGTATTGACAAAGTTCAGAAATACCTATCAGCTATTACCAAGATCATTAGAAGATTTAAATTTAAACCAAGAAAGAAAACGTATTGGTTTTGCTGAAACTATAACCGGCACTCAAATTTCCATTGCTGAAATTAGAGCCATATTTCAAGGTACGGATACACAAATTTTAGATGATGTTTATATAGAAGGTGTAATTACCATGTCTGGGATAGACCAAAATAATATGACAGATAGAAATGCTTTTATTCAGGATCATTCCGGTGCTATTGCTTTGCGTTTTTCATCTTCAACTTCGGTCAAAAGGGGTTATCAAATAAAAGTTAATCTTAAAGATATTGTTTTAGGTAGTTTGAGGGGCTTATTACAAGCCAATATTACGCAATATAAAAATGTACTGTTTGTAGATGAAAATGTTGCTTTACCAGCTCCTGCTCTATTGACTGTATCAGAACTCAATTCTGGAAATTACGAAGCACAACTAATACAAATGGATGCTACTCAATTTGAAGAAGAATCAGGCACTTATAAAGGGAATCAGTCTTTGACAGATTGTTCAGATACGGTTTCGATATTAACATCAAGTGAAGCTTCTTTTGCCAATGATAATTATCCTACAGGAAACGGAAAAATTATTGGCATTGCTTCTAAATATGATCAGCCTGTACTATTAATTCGAGATACTAATGATACTTCTGAATTATCACAAACAAGATGTGAACCCATGGGCGATTTGACCAATCAACTTTTCTTTTCAGAATTAGCTGACCCAAATAATAATGCTAATGCCAGGTTTATAGAAATATATAATGCTAGTGGCAAAAATGTTGATCTCACGGGGTGGACAATCATAAGATATACCAATGACAATACTAATGCGACTTCCGCAATTGATTTAACGGGAAATGTTATGGCTGTTAATCAAGCATTTGTTATTGGAATTAATTCAGATGAATTTCAAACTGCTTATGGGTTTACACCTGATTTGGTTGGAGCTGCCAATGGTCCGGCCGGATCAAATGGAGATGATAATATAGCATTGATAGATCCTAATGGAACAGTCATAGATATATTTGGTGTAATTGGAGAAGATGGCTCTGGCACTAATCACGAATTTGAAGATGGAAGGGCTTGGAGAAATACCACTATTACTCAAGGCAATCCAGTTTATACTTTTAGTGAATGGCAAATATGGAATGATACCGGTGGAGCCGGAACCAACAATATACCTCAAAACGCTCCTGAGGATTTTACACCTGGTGTGAGATAAAATTATACTTTATGAAAATACCAAGAATTGTAAAAATAGCTAAAAGAAAACTCGTTGGACTCCAAATAGAAACTTCAATTTCTGAAAACAAAACCTTAGCTTTATGGCAAAAGTTTAAACCACAGGTAAAATCAATAACAAATAAAAAAACTACAGATTTTTATTCTATTCAGATGTATAATCATGATTTTGATATACAACAATTTTCTCCAACAACAAGATTTGAAAAATGGGCTGCTATTGAAGTTGAAAATTTTAAGAATATCCCTGACGGACTAGAAAAATTTACGCTTTCAACTGGAAAATATGCAGTCTTTATCCATAAAGGAACCCCAAAAGAATTTCATAAAACTGCGGCATATATTTATGGCATATGGCTCCCCAGCTCAACTTATCAACTAGACAACCGTCCACATTTTGAAATTATGTCTGAAAATTACAATCCAAATGACCCAAATGCTGAAGAAGAGGTCTGGATTCCTGTAAAGGAAAAAAATCAATGAATAAAGAACAAACACTATCTTTATTAAAAAACTTCTTTTTAAATTTGCCGCTTACAATTCATAATAAGAGAAAAAATTTATGGTACACACTTTTCATATCCCAGTAATGGGGCTTGGTTTTACGATGGACTCACCAATAAAAGTAGCAAAATATGGTATTGACTCTGTAATTTCTATTGCAGATGATGTATTAATTGAGCAAACGAGAGAAGCTTATTGTAAAAATTTAAAAATTCCTTTTGAAGCCATTACTAGAAAAATGGAAGATTTTCATGCCAATAGAATCACTACCTATTTAACGTGAGTTCGATA
>DEIV01000071.1 GCA_002352665.1 Flavobacteriaceae bacterium UBA2765 | reverse complement strand
ACTAATTTCTTCTGTGTCTATTTCTGGGGATGATTTAATTTTAAATGCATCAGAAACCGTTGGTGTATAGGGTTTAACTACATTGATTACCTCTGTGCCTAAAGTATCTTTTTTCTTTACTTGTGCAAAGGTAATGGTGCTCATAAGCAGTATCAATATTGAAATGTGTTTTTTCATGTTTTATTTACTTGCATTATATGTTGTCAACCTAATCCCTTACATTAAGAAGGGAGGAGTATTGTTTTTTATTTCTCTTTTCAGCTTTTTTATACCAACTAGATGTTTCTTTGCTTCTGCCTTAATTATTTGGGTTTACAGACTCATTGGTTTTGGCTTCCTTTGTTTTAATTTTTTGCAATTCAGCTTTGGCCTCATCAACTACATCTTTAAAATCTGAAAAGTTTTTTATAACACTTTCAAGAATATAAGTTGCCTGATAGGCATCTTTTAATTCGTAAAAGTTTTGAGCCATAACTATAAGTCCTTTAGCACCAAAATATTTATACGCTGAATAATCTGCTACTAAGGTTTGAATTACGGTATTAGACACCTTATAATTTCCGTCCTGATGTTTAAAATAGGCATCGTAATACAAAGCCTCAGCTTTTAATTCGCCTTTTGCAATTTTTTTAACCTCTTCATAAGCTTCCTGTGCTTTTCTTTCATCACCGGTTTTAAAAGCGGAACGAGCGATAATTATTTTAGCATCAGATTTTACTCTGTTTTCCAACTTGGGTCTTTGCAATACTTTTTCAGCATAAGCCACGGCATCTTCATAATGTTCTAATTCATAATGGCCTTTCATTAAATTACTTTGAGCAAAAGTGATATTTTGAGGGAAATCAGCTTGTGCCTCTAATCGTTCTAAAATTGGCATGGCTTTTGCCCAATTTTCAGTTTCTAAATATGCTTGGGCTAGCCTTGATAAAGCTTGTTCTGTAAATTCATTACGTTCTTGATCAATTACATAGCTATAATGAGATACAGAAGCTTTTTGTTGCTTTTCTGTAAATAATGATTCTGCCAAATAAAAATGTGCCTGTAATGCATGAATTCCATTAGGGAAATCTTTTAAATAACTTTGATAGGCACCAATGGCCTTTTTACGATTATTTTGTAAGTATTGTTTCTCAGCAGATTCATACATGTCATTATCTAACTCAGCATCACTAACATTTATAAAATCCAGACCTTTAACCCAATCGGCATACTCATCAACACGCCCTAGATCCACATAGATTTGACGGGCATTGGCTACTGCCTGTTTGGCTTCACTTGTATTTGGATATTCATTAACAACACGACGGTATTTGTCTAATGCTTCATTATCTCTTTCAATGTTATAATAGATTAATCCCTGTTTTAATAAAGCTTTAGGCACATAAGAACTCCTTTTGTGGTGTTGTAATAAACTATTAAAAGTGCTTAAAGCGTCTTCATTATTGTCGGCTGTGATATATGAATTACCTAATTCAAAATAAGCATCATCGCGTAAAGTAGATTTAGAGTAGGCCTTTAAAAAGGCATTCAGATCGTCAATTTTATCATTGTTCCTGCTTGTAAAACCATAACTCATGGCACGTTGAAAATGAGCATAATCAGTATCTACACCGCGATTATTAATGACGTGATTATATGCGGTTATAGCTTTATTATAATTACTGGAGACAAAAGAGGCATCTCCTAAACGTAAATAAGCATCATTGACTTTATTTTCGTCAGACGGGTTACTATTGATAAATGTTTGAAATTGTTCGCCGGCCTTATTATAATCCTTTAACTTAAAATAGGCATAGGCAATATTATAATCTATGAATTCATTTTCGGTTAAAGTAACGGGAGAATTCATATTTTTAAACTGTTGAAAACCAATTAGGGCTTCATTATAATTATTCAGTAAATAATCGGTTTCGGCTTTCCAAAAAATGGCTCTCGCCGTAGTTGATTGATCACGATTATTTTGAATAGCAATATCAAAATAATCGGCAGCATTTCCAATAGAACCATCATTAAACAATTGAATACCTCTATACAAGGCTACTTTTTGATACAGCTCTTTTTGATGTGGTTCATTTTTATCTTTAAGCTCTTTTAAAGCACCTTCATAATCCTTAGAGGTTATATAGGCACTTATGAGTAATTCACCAATTTCATCTTTCGCAGTTGATTTTGGGTAGTTTTCTAAATACTCTTGCAATACATCTGGCACACTTTTATACGGGTTGCCAATTTCATAGCTCAATTTGGCATAATTAAGCCAAGCATCTTTTTTAATATCTTGATTATATTCCATTTGCGAAGCATTTCTAAATGCATTCAAAGCCTCTGTTTTTAATTCTGTTTTTAAATAGCATTCTGCCAAGTGGTAATAGGCATTTTGAGATACAGAATTGTCTCCACCAATAATTTTATTAAAATTAGCGATAGCGTTTTCATAATCATTTTGTTGATAATAAGCATATCCTAATAAGTAATAATCAGTGTTATTCCATCTGCGTCGTTTGCCTTTGTAATTTTTAAGATGCGGAATGGCTTCTTGAAATTTATTCAGGTTAAAATAGCTCTCTCCAATAATTTTAGAAACCTCAGAATGTTGATTTCTGTCGGCTTTAGTTAGGAAAGGTTCCGCCACATCAATAGCTTCTTGAAATTGACCCGTTTTAAATTTGATGTTTGCCATATAATAAGGTACGTCATCGCCAAGTTCTTTATCGTCTGCTACTTCGCCTAAATATTTATCTGCATTATCAAAATCATCGCCCTGATAGGCGATAAAACCATAATAATATTTAGCTTGAGATCCGTATTCTTGCGAGGTTAATAATTTTTGAAAATATTCTTTTGCTCTAACATGGCTGCCTACAGCAAATAATCCGTATGCATATTTAAAGTTAAAATCTTCTTCTTGTTTGATAGAGAGGTTTCGAGTTTCAACGCGTTTATACCACTTGAGAGCATAGGTGTAATTAGCATTTTTAAAATAATAGTCGCCGACCTCCAAAAAAGCAGTATTTTGTTTGGTGCTTGTTGGGTATCTTTCTACAAAATTTCGCATCATCTCATCAGCATTTTGATCTCCAATTTGTATAGCACAAAATGCTTCATAATAAGCACAATTCGCTTTACGTTCAGAGCTGTCTTCAAAATCACTTTTTAATTTGTTGAACAAGTGTTTTGCGGCAACAAAATCTCTATTGTTGTAAAGCTCAATAGCATGATTATATTCTTTTAATGCGTTGGTATAAATATCAGTTTTTTGAGCGAAGCTAGAAACTGAGAAGATAAAAAATAGGGCTACTAGCCAATTATTGCTTTGCTTCATTATTATGTTTTATTTTTAGTATAACATGTATTTAACTCATTTAGCCGTCTATTTATTTCTATATAGAAAGAGCCGATTTTTAGTTTATAACTTTTGTTAAACATATAACAAGCGTTATTTAGTATATCAAAAATATAATATACTTAAATTAAACAACGTGTAATTCATCCTAAATTGTATAATTGTTAATTAATATAACATTTTGTTAACTAAATTTTTTAATTATTGAAAATATACACTACATATTTCGAGCCAACTTTGCTATCGACAGTTGTTTTTTAGGCTGAACTCTGGTTGTGATGTGTATTGATAAGACATTATTTGTTTTTCAACCCTTTTTATTTTTTTCTATCTTAATTTCAAAACTTAATTTTTTAACTGTATTTTTGTGGCATAAATCTATTTGAGGTATGACAAACACAAAACCAGTTTTGCATTTAAAAGATGCATCTATCTTTCAGCTAGAAAATTTGATACTCTCAGATATCAGTCTTGACATATATGAAGGAGATTTTATGTATTTAATTGGTAAAACAGGAAGTGGAAAAAGTAGTTTAATGAAAACCTTGTATGGCGATCTACCTTTGATAAAGGGAGAAGGAAATATAGTAGATTTTGATCTGAATAAATTAAAAGAAAAGGATATTCCTTTTTTACGTAGAAAATTAGGTATCGTTTTTCAAGATTTTAGGTTGCTAAACGACAGAAATGTTCATGATAATTTACTATTTGTTTTAAAAGCTACCGGTTGGAAAGACCTGTCTAAATGCACTTCTAAAATTAATGATGTGTTAGAAAAAGTAGGAATGAATACCAAAGGCTTTAAAATGCCTTTTCAACTTTCTGGCGGTGAACAACAACGTGTGGCTATTGCAAGAGCCTTGTTAAACGATCCAGAATTGATTTTAGCCGATGAACCTACAGGTAATTTAGATCCGAAAACTTCATTAGAAGTGATGGCGGTTTTAGAAGCCATCAACAAAAGCGGAAAAACCATTTTAATGGCTACCCATGACTATGCTTTAATTTTAAAATACCCGCATAAAACCATTAAATGTGATGGTGAAAAGGTATTTGAAGTGATTTAAGTTTTTAACGCTAAATACTTTATAACAAATACCGGCACATATTTTTATCAATTAAATAAATAAGTTATCGGTGATTTAGTATCCATAATAATTCCCTCCTTAAACAACCTTAACGGTCTTAAAGATTGTATTTTAAAGATTCAAAATCAATCTTACAAAAATTATGAAGTTTGGATTATTGATGGAAATTCTACTGATGGTACTCAAGCATTTTTAAAAACTTTAACAAGACCATTTTATTGGATAAGCGAAAATGATAGCGGGGTTTATGATGCCATGAATAAAGGCATCATATTATCAAAAGGAGAATGGTTATATTTTTTAGGTGATGATGATCAATTATATACTGAGAATACTTTAGATGCTATTTTTAGACGACCCGTAGAAAATCATGCAAAAATGATTTTAGGGAGTATACAATATAATTTAAAAAAAGGAGATAAAGTATATGCTAACAAAAGCGATGGAATAGTAGTTTCATCATGGTCAAAAAAAATTTGGATTAAAAACTCAATACACCATCAAGGAGCTTTTTACAAAAGAGAACTTTTTTCAGATCTTAAATATGACTTGAAATACAGCATTTTAGCGGATCATGCTTTAAATTTAAAATTATTCAAAAAAAATATAGGTATTAAAATGATAGATGATATTATCGCTCTTTGTGGCACTGATGGTCAATCTAAAAACTATAGTTGGGATCTTTATAAAGAGGAGGTTACATTAAAAATAGCCGAAAGTTCACTATTATTAAAACCGATATTTATTATCATAGGGTTTTCAAAATATCTGCTAAAAAAATAAAGTTTAAATAAGTCATTTTTGAAATATACAAGGGTCGAAATAGCGTCAACAATTCTAAACAGATTGCAACAGGAAAAACCAAAACTGCAAAAGCAATTTGTTGATTCAAAAAAACAAATAGGGTATTTTTATTTAGATGGTCTTTTACCTGTTAATTTGGCAAATGAAATTTTTATAAATTTTCCTCCCTTAGAAAATACATTTCTAAGAAAAAGTTTAAAAGAACAGAAGTATATTGCCTATCAAATGGATAAATACAACCCATTATTAGAAGAGGTTATTTATGCTTTTCAAGATCCGCGAGTTGTCTCATTGATAAAAGAAATTTGTGGCTTAACCTCTGTTATTCCGGATGAGAACCTTTATGCGGGAGGTCTTTCACTAATGAAGAAAAATAATTTTTTAAAGCCACATTTAGACAATTCACATGACAAGGATAGAAAACGTTGGAGAATACTAAACTTATTGTATTATGTTACACCTGAATGGAAAGATACTAATGGTGGTAATTTAGAATTATGGCTAGATGGTTTAGAAAACAATCCAGTTTCCATAGTAAGTAAGTTTAACAGATTAGTTGTAATGGCAACACACCAAAACTCTTGGCATTCTGTAAATAAAGTAAATGTTGAAGCTGTTAGGTGTTGTGTTTCTAATTATTATTTTTCAGAAGAACCATTTTATGATACTGATACATTTCATGTAACCTCTTTCAGGGGTAGATCTTCTCAAAAAATACTAGATGTTATTTTGAGAATTGATAATTCATTAAGAATGGGAATCCGTAAGGTTTTTAAAAAAGGAATTCGGAAAAATCCACATCAATATAAAAAATAGAGTATCATTATGCTAAGTTTTGAAAAATCTCTTGTAGGGTTTCAGATTCATTTTCCCAAGTATACTTTTCAGAAACAACTTTCAAATTCTCTTTATAGAGATGATATTGTTGTTCATTAGAAAAAATAGTATTTATGGTTGTTGCCAATTGCTTCGGCTCTATCTTATCAATTACCCAACCTATTTGGTTTTTAGTCACTACTTGAGAAACTTCTTTTCTATTAGAAACCAGCATGGGTGTTTGGGCTTGTATATAGTCAAATACTTTATTCGGTAAGCTATATTCATAATTTAAGTTCGTTGCTTTATCAAGAGACAAGCCTAAATCGGCAATTTTAGTATACTCCATGAGCTCATCATAAGGCAATTTATCCATTATAATAACTTTATCTTCTAGATGTAGCGTTGTTCGCAATTTTTTTAATTCCTCATAAATATCACCGCCACCTATAATGTACAAAATGGTGTTTTCTACATATTGCATCATTTGTATGGCTTCTTCAGCACCCCTTTCCATATTAATGCCCGTTCCTTGTAAAATGAGCATTTTTCTAGTACCCTTTATCTTATCGGCTAAATTGATATCGACCTTTTTATTAATTAGTTTTGGAGCAATATTTCTAATTATTTTTACATTAACCTTATATTTTTCATGGTAGAACGAAGCAATACTTTGGTTCACCGTATATACATTTTTTAGTTTAGGAAAAATAAACTTTTCAATAGAGAACCATATTTTTCGAATAATGGGTCTATCCGTTAATTCGGCAATCTCAGTAAAGAGCTCATGACTATCATAAACCAGTTTTTTATGAAATATTTTACTTATTAAAAAGTTAGGTAGTAAAGTGTCTAAATCGTTAGAAAGCAGAATATCTTTTTTTAGAAATAATAATTTAAAAAACAAACGAGTATTATATTCAGCATAAAACAAAAACTTTCTTTTAAAAAGAAGTCTCATTCTTATTGTTTTGTACGTTCTGTTAATGGTAATGCTATCAGGTAATTTTCGACCTATTAGAATTACTTCATATTTCATATTGACTAAGGTTGTACAAATTTTATGTACACGTTGATCAGTCACTAAATCATTAATAACAGAAACTATAATTCTTTGCAATTGCTTAAGGTGAGTTCTATAAATTCATTCGCTTCAATCTCGAATCGTCGGGTCAGAGTTTTTCAAAGGCAACTAAAATTTTTGAAGTACTATTATTATAATACAATGAAATTTTTGAAGTATTTGGGGAACTCTCGGAACCCTTGAGTAAACAAAGATAATAAATAATCTGCTTCGTAAATTTTTTTTAAATAAAGCTAGCCTATTCAAAAAAAATCAATGCCTCACATCTCATGCATTCTCTTAGTTTTAGTGATAGTATAAAAAAATCCCGTTCTTAATTTCTTAAAAACGGGAAATTGCTATAAAAAAGAAGCGACATGTCGCCTTTTTTTAGACGTATTAATATAGAAACCTTACAGCATTACTGTGTAGCAGGTTTAAATTTATAATTTTCTTGATTAATACCAGTACCACTTACATATTCATTATTGAGATATTTTCCTCCGATATTTACACTTTCTTTATGATAAAAATTGGCAATACCATGTTTTAAATTATCTTGCCAAGTACCTTCATAAATATTACCGTTGGTATAGTAATATATGCCGTATCCACTTCTAATTCCAAAGCTGTAATTTCCTACATATTTAGAACCGTCATGCCACACATATACACCTAAACCATGTCGTTGATCATGAGACCATTGACCATCATATACGTCATTATTAGTCCAAGTATATTTTCCTTGACCATCGCGCAAACCACCCTTCCATGATCCTTCATAAACACCAGTTTGGTATTGCATAGTGCCTTGACCATTCATGCAGTTACCAGAAATACATTTTTCTGTAATAACATTTATTTCTTGTTTTTCTACTTCAGCTTTAACCTCATTATTTTCCTCTGTGGTTTGGGCATTAATGAATAATGGAGCTAGTAACAAGATTAAAAATCTCTTTTTCATAAGTATTATAGATTATATTTTAAATATGTATTATAACGCAGAAAATTTATAAATAGTATATTGTTTATTGAAAGTAACATATTAACAATTAAGAAACTATATTTACAGACACACCTTTTTCTTGAAGTGCTTTAACTGTTAAATCAGATATTCCTTTGTCGGTTATTATTTCATCTACCTCGTCAATTCCACAAATCTTAGCAAAACTTTTTTTACCAAACTTTGTAGCATCTGCCAGCACAATAGTTTTTTGAGCGGAAGCGAGCATTTTTTTATTTAATTGTGCTTCCTTTAAACTGGTGGTAGACAAACCGTAATCTAAATCAATACCATCAACACCTAAAAAGAGTTTGTGACAAGAAATGTTATCTAAAATTTGAGTTGCGTAATTACCAACAACAGATGCAGAGCTATGTCTTATATAACCTCCCAATTGAAGAATTTCTATATTTTTATGATTGATAAGATGTAAAACTACATATAATGAGGAGGTAATTACCGTTAATTTATTTTTAGGACTTATAAATTTTGCTAATGCTTGTATGGTTGTGCCTGAAGCAATTATTATAGAATCATTTTCGGCAATTAATTGGGCAGCTGCTTGTGCAATACCGTTTTTTTCTTCAACAGAAATTTTTTCTTTTTCATTAATAGGTTTCTCATTGATATAAGGATTCTCTAGTGAAGCACCACCATGTGTTCTGAACAATAAGCCTTTTTCTTCTAAAAATTTTAAATCTTTTCTAATTGTAACTGCAGAAACATTCAACAATTCACACAAATCTAATACTTCAAGGTATTTTTCTTTGTTTATTTTATCTAATATAATTTGATGTCTTTTCACGTGTTGATGCTTTCTTTTTATTTAAAGAAAATAAGCTAAATCCCCTAGGTGATTACTAATTATTATAAATTTTATTAAATTTTTGTACGAGGAATTATACAAATATAAACAAAATGAAAGTAAACGGTAATTAAATCGTAAAATTTAGTTTCATTTAGTTTCGTTTATTTACAAATTATTGTATATTTGAATTTAAATATAACAATTCAAAACAAAATATAAGTGAATTTGTTTAATAGAATATCATTAATTGAACAATTACAAGAAAATTCTAATTGGGATGTAATTGTCATTGGAGGTGGAGCAACAGGTTTAGGTGTGGCTTTAGATAGTACTACACGGGGTTTTAAAACACTTTTGTTAGAGCAGGTAGATTTTGCTAAAGGAACCTCAAGTAGAAGCACCAAACTAGTACATGGCGGCGTAAGATATTTGGCTCAAGGAAATATTGACCTTGTAAGAGAAGCACTGTATGAACGAGGCTTATTGTTAAAAAATGCTGCTCACTTAGTAAAAGATCAATCCTTTATCATTCCCAATTATAAATGGTGGGATAATTTTCTCTATACGGTCGGACTTAAAATGTACGATTTTTTAGCTGGAAAATTAAGTTTTGGCAAATCTATTCGTATCAATAAAAAGTTAACTTCCGAAAGATTAGAAACCATTAAAACAAAAGGTCTAAAAGGAGGTGTGATGTATCACGATGGACAGTTTGACGATTCGAGATTGGCTGTAAATATTGCCCAAACCTGTATTGAAAAGGGAGCGACTGTTCTAAACCATTGTAAAGTAAATCAATTATTAAAAAATGAACAAGGTCTTGTTAATGGAGTAATCACAGAAGATACTGAAACAAATATTTCTTATAAAGTGAATGCCAAAGTTGTTATCAATGCCACAGGTGTTTTTACAGATGAAATCTTACAAATGGATAATGCAGATGCAAGACATATAATAAGACCTAGTCAAGGTGTTCATTTGGTTATAGATCAATCCTTTTTACCTGGTAATGACGCTATTATGATTCCTAAAACAGATGATGGCAGAGTACTGTTTTTAGTACCTTGGCATGATAAAGTGGTAGTAGGCACTACAGATACTTTGTTAGACAGTCATAGTTTAGAACCAAAACCTTTAGAAGAAGAAGTAAACTTTATCATTTCAACTGCAAATAGATATCTTACAAAAACTATTTCTAGAAAAGATGTTTTAAGTATTTTTGCTGGCCTAAGACCTTTGGCGGCACCGAAAGATAAATCAGAAAAAACGAAAGAAATTTCAAGAAGTCATAAAATCATTGTTTCAAAATCTAAATTAATTACAATTACAGGAGGAAAATGGACAACTTATAGAAGAATGGCTCAAGACACTATGAATAGGGCTATTCTTGTAGGTAAATTGCCTAATAAAAAATGTCAAACAAAACAATTATCCATTCATGGAAATATTAATAAAGTAGATAGGAAAAATCATTTATATATTTATGGAAGTGATCAGAAAGCTATTAACCAAATAATAAAAGAAAATTCTGAATTGGGAGAAAAATTACATGAAAGATTGGCATACACCAAAGCAGAAATTGTTTGGGCGATTCGACATGAAATGGCAAGAACCGTTGAAGATATCTTGGCTAGACGTGTTCGTGCTTTATTTTTAGACGCCAAAGCAGCCATAGAAATTACTCCTGTTGTAGCATTAATACTAGCCAAAGAATTGGATAAAGATGATTTATGGAAACAACAACAAATTAAAGAATTTACGGCAATTGCAAATCAATATGTATTATAGATTACATAAATAATTATACATTTATAGTTTTTAAAACAATTAGTGAATCACTATATATTGGAAGTATAAAGATTACATTTGGTTGACGAACTGTCTGTTTTGGTAATTTTCTTAATAATTATCCAAAAACTTCATTAATTATTTTACAAAATTTGTGACTTATTTTTTAAAACTAAATACATTGGACTAATCAATATGGTTAGGCCAATAATTTAACATGCATTACAAAGTTTTAATGTATGATGTGGGATTAATTAACCAATCAAATAATTATGAAAAAATATATACTTGCTTTAGATCAAGGAACTACAAGTTCTCGTGCCATTGTTTTTGACCATAAAGGCGGTATCATTTCTACGGCACAAAATGAATTTACTCAATATTTTCCAAAACCGGGTTGGGTTGAACACGATCCTTTAGAAATTTGGTCTACACAATCAGGTGTTGCTAAAGAAACTATTTCAAAAATTGGGTTGAGTGCCGAGAATATTGCGGCGATTGGGATTACCAATCAACGTGAGACAGTAGTAGTTTGGGATAAAAAAACAGGGAAACCTATTTATAACGCTATTGTTTGGCAAGATAAAAGAACGGCTGGCTTTTGTGATGATCTTAAAGAACAAGGCAAAGAACAATGGATAAGGGAAAAAACAGGTTTAGTAATAGATGCTTACTTTTCCGGCACCAAAGTAAAATGGATCTTAGATAATGTAGAAGGAGCAAGAAAAAAAGCAGAAGCAGGAGATCTACTCATGGGAACAATAGATACCTGGTTGATATGGAATTTTACAAAAGGAAACCAACATGTAACTGATGTTTCTAATGCTTCAAGAACCTTGTTATTTAATATTAATACAATGAATTGGGATCATGAATTACTCAACTTATTTTCTATTCCCAAAAGCATGTTGCCGGAAGTAAAACAGTCTAGCGAGGTTTATGGACATACCCAAACTACTTTTGACCAAAATATTCCAATTGCCGGAATTGCAGGAGATCAACAGGCGGCTTTATTTGGTCAAATGTGTACTAAACCAGGTATGGTTAAAAATACTTACGGCACAGGTTGTTTTATGTTGATGAATATTGGTGAAATCCCAATAGTTTCTAAAAATAATTTATTAACTACAGTAGCATGGAAAATTAACGGTCAAACCAACTATGCATTAGAGGGCAGTATTTTTATTGCCGGTGCAGTAGTACAATGGTTACGCGATAGTTTAAAAATTATCAAAACTTCAAAAGAAATTGAAGCATTAGCAAGTTCTGTTGATAGTTCTGAGGGTATATATTTTATACCTGCATTTGCCGGTTTAGGAGCACCTCATTGGAATCAACAGGCACAAGGTACTATTTTCGGTTTAACCCGAGGTAGTACAGATGCTCATATAGCTCGTGCAGCATTAGAATCTATTGCTTATCAAACTATGGATGTTTTAAAAGCCATGGAAGCGGACTCTGGTATTGCTATTAAAGAATTACGTGTAGATGGTGGGGCTACTATAAATAATATGCTAATGCAATTTCAGGCTGATGTATTAAATACAGTAACTGTCCGCCCTAAGGTAGTAGAGACAACCGCTATGGGAGCTGCATTTTTAGCAGGATTGGCAGTAGGTTTTTGGGATAATGCAGAAGAAATTCAACAAATCTGGCAAACAGATCAACGTTTTAACCCAACTACAGAAAGAGCAACAATAGAAAAAGATATTAAAGGATGGTATAAAGCCGTTGATGCCTTAGAATATTGGACATAATTAACATAATAATAAATTAACTCAATTATTTATGACCCCATTTATTGCAGAAATTATAGGCACGTTTTTATTACTATTATTAGGAGGAGGTGTTGTAGCCAATGTAGTTTTAGAAAAAACAAAATCTAATGACCATGGTTGGATGGTTATAACAACGGCTTGGGGTCTTGCCGTATTTATTGGAGTGTCGGTAGCCGGCCCATATAGTGGAGCCCATTTGAATCCGGCAGTAAGTATAGGATTGGCAGTTGCAAACAAGTTTGACTGGGCATTGGTTCCCGGTTATGTTTTAGCTCAATTTATTGGAGCAATGTTAGGGGCATTAATAGTTTGGATGATGTATAAAGATCATTTTGATGTCACAAAAGATGGTGAAACCAAAAGAGCAATATTTTGCACGGCACCAGCTATTCGGAACCCACTTTCTAATATTTTCAGTGAGATTGTAGGCACTTTTGTACTGGTTTTTGTCGTACTTTATTTTACCGGAGCTTCAATTTTAGAACCGGAAACACCCATTGGTTTAGGCTCATTAGGTGCATTGCCGGTAGGGTTTTTAGTTTGGGGTATTGGTTTGTCATTAGGAGGTACAACAGGTTATGCTATTAATCCCGCAAGAGATTTGGGACCAAGAATTATACATACCATATTACCAATAAAAGAAAAAGCCTCAAATGACTGGGCTTATGCTTGGATTCCTGTAGTAGGGCCAATTATTGGAGCCGTTTTGGCTGCATTATTAATGTTAGCAATTTCTTAATTTATTTTTAAGCGTTAAAATTATGATTTAACTTTGGTTCTACTTGCCAAATTTTAAAGGCATGTGATTTTAATAGCTTATAATGTTATACTTAACCGAATTGTTGAGATACGTTAACAATTGTATTTTATTCTTTTTTACAACCTTACCACTTATTTAAAAGTTTCTATATTTACGGATGCTTATTGTAGAGCATTAATGCTTGACAGTCAATCATAAAAAATGAGAGCCTTACCATTATTTTTATTTCTGATCTTACCTTTGACTTTATTTGGTCAGGAAATACCTCCTATTTTAAAATTTCCTCCTAGTACTTATAAAGCTGAAAATCAAAATTGGTCGGTCACTCAGAATAATGATAAATTCATTTTTGTTGCTAATAATGAAGGATTATTAGAGTATAACGGTGCACAATGGACAGTATACCCTTCTCCTAACAATACTATTATTAGATCT
Source organism: Flavobacteriaceae bacterium UBA2765 (assembly GCA_002352665.1). GTDB lineage: Bacteria > Bacteroidota > Bacteroidia > Flavobacteriales > Flavobacteriaceae > Aureibaculum. The sequence continues at coordinate 19,001 of DEIV01000071.1, read as the reverse complement.
ATATTGGCGGTTAACGGAAAGGTTTATAGTGGCAGTTACATGGAATTTGGATATTGGCAAAGAAATAATTTGGGAAGACTGGAATATTTTTCATTATCAGATAAAATAAAAACAACGTTAATTGAAGATGAAAATTTTTGGAACATTAAGGCCTATGACAATTGGGTTTTATTTCAATCATTTAACAGGATATATTTTTACAATATAGAAAATCAAGAAATAAACTATTTTACTGATAAAAACAATTACTATAGAATTTTTGAAATAAACAAGAAGATATATATTTATAAAACCGATGGGAATCTTTACACCATTGAAAATGGTCAGGAGAATTTATTTGCAGAGTTTCCTAAAAGCTACAATATACAATTTGTATTAAATATTTTTCTGAATAACAACGAAATCACTTTATTGACCCGTAATCAGGGATTTTTTAAAATCAAGAATGGGATTTTAGAAAAATGGAAGATTTCAGCTGATCTAGATTTAAAAAAATATAAAATATACAGTGGAATTCAGCTACAAGACAAAAGTTTTATATTAGGTACAATTTCTAATGGTGTTATTCATTTATCCCAAAAGGGAGAACTTATAAACGCTATCAATCAATCTAACGGATTAAGCAATAATACAGTTTTAAATGTTTTTGAAGATGTTGAAGGTAATGTATGGGCAGCTTTAGACAATGGTATTGATTGTTTAAACTTTAGATCATTTGTAAGAGAATTTAATGATTATAAAGGAACATTAGGGACAACCTACTGTTCTATAATTTATGATAACAAACTGTATTTAGGTACAAACCAAGGATTATTTTATAAAAATGTAGGTTCAAAAGAACCACCAGTTCTTATAAAAGGCACTAAAGGTCAGGTATGGTCATTATTTACTTATGATAATACATTATTTTGTGGTCATACTGCAGGTTCATTCTTAATTGAGAATACTAAGGCTATTCAAATATTTACCGGGTCAGGTGTTTGGGGATTTAGAAGAATTCCCATGAATCCAAATATGTTACTGATAGGGCATTATTCGGGTTTAAGTATTTTAACGAAGGAAAATGACCAATGGAAATTAAGGAATAAAATTAAGGGCTTTGAAAATTCTGCTCGTTTTTTTGAATTAATGAGCAATCAAGAAATCTGGGTAAACCATGAGTACAAAGGGATATACAATTTAAAATTAAACAAAGACTTTACTGCTTTTGATAAGGTTAACTTGTTTGCTGATATACCTAAAGGAAAAGGTTCAGGCTTGGTTAAAATAGAGGATAACGTTTTGTATTGTTATGAAGACGGTATTTTCAAATTAGATTCTATCAATCAGGTTTTTTTAAAAGATACTATATTAAGCAAGTTAATTTTAAAGAATGAATATATTTCAGGAAAATTGACTAATGATAAAAAAAATAGATTGTGGGCTTTTAATAAGAATAATATTAGTTATGCTGAGAAAGGACCTATTCCCAATAAGATTTCTGTAAAAACTATTCCAATTCAGAATTACTGGAGAAAAACCACAGTGAGTTTTGAAAATATAACACATTTTAGTAATGACAGCTATATTGTCGGAAAAACAAATGGATATATCTTATTTGATCTAAATCAAATTTTAAATGAGTCCCATCATGTTTTTTTGAATGCGATAGCCGTAAAAAGGAAGGATTCATCAAATAGTTTAATCTTATTAAATGATAAAGGAGTCTTTGACTTTAATAGAAGATCAATTCAGTTTAGTTTTAGTGTACCAAAATTTAATAAATATGAACTGGTTCACTATCAATATCAATTGGAAGGACTTCAAAAAGATTGGATGCCATGGACAGCATCTTCCACTGCGGCATTTGAAAAGCTTCCCTTTGGAGATTATACTTTTAAGGTGAGGTCTAAAGTGGGTAATAAATTGTCAAACAATATAATTTATTACAAATTTAAGATTAGTAGACCATGGTATTTATCAAATTTAGCAATTGTTTTATACTTACTTTCTTCAATATTAATAACCTTTGTTATACATAGAGCCTATAGAAGGTATTATAATAAACAACATGCACATAAACAATTAGAAAATGAGCAACTTATTATGCGAATTAAAAATGAACAACTAAATCAGGATATTGAAAGTAAAAATAGAGAGTTGGCTATTTCTACAATGAGTATTATAAAAAGAAATCAGTTTTTAAGTAGCATAAAAAAGGAATTAAAAAATAACCAAGAATCAGACAACTTATCAGTAATAAAATTAATTGATAAAAATTTAAACAGTAGTAAAGATTGGAAGTTTTTTGAAGAAGCATTTAATAATGCTGATAAACATTTTTTAGACAAGGTAAAAAATGCACACCCTAACTTAACACCAAATGATTTGCGTTTTTGTGCGTATTTACGTTTAAATCTATCCTCAAAAGAGATTGCTCCATTGCTTAATATCTCTGTTAGAAGCGTTGAAATAAAGCGTTATAGGTTAAGAAAAAAGATGAATTTATCCCATGATGAGAGTCTGATAAACCACATCTTAGAAATTTAGGATAAAAAATTACTTAAAAGAGGTAGGGTTTCCGGCTCACCTCTTATGCCGGAGGCGGATTGTAATCGTATTTAGTCGTTATGGGTAACAAAACACATAATTTCTTTTTATTACTTAAGAGGTCAAAATGAAACGAATAAACCGACGCTAGAATTCTACTTCTAACAGAATTCTCTATTAAAAGATTATTTATTACCTCAACATAGCAGTAAAAGACCACAACATTACCACAACAAAGAGAATATAATTGCAATGAATTTAAAAAAACTGTATTCAAGATGAAAAAAAAAACGTTGTAAGACCCTTGTTTTTATACATTTTCTTGTCATATTCATTATTTTAACACTATTATTTTGCAATGTATGTTTTTTGTTGAGGTATAAATTTATGAATAATCAAACTATAGGTCTAATTTTAACACATACTTAACATTACGGTAGATTAGGCCGTAACATTTTAAACTAAACTCAATTTCTTATGATTTTAAAATTATTTTCAAAAAGAACAAGTCGGGTATTGGTAATGTTTACTTTTTTAGCTTTTGGCATTTCAAGTGCTCAGGCTCAGAAATCAGTTAGCGGTACAGTATTAGATGAAACAGGGTCACCACTTCCCGGAGCCTCTGTAGTAGAGAAAGGAACTAGCAATGGAACATCAACAGATTTTGATGGGAATTTCTCATTAAATGTTGCTGCTGAAGCAACAACTTTAGCCATTTCTTTTATTGGTTATCATACACAAGATGTTGCTATAACAGATACACCTCTTTCCATATCCCTTCAAGTAGATGCGCAAGCGTTACAGGAGGTTGTTATTACAGCCTTAGGCATAAAAAGAGAGGAAAAGGCACTAGGGTATGCTGTTCAAAAAGTTTCAGGTGAGAAGTTACAAAAAGTTTCAGGCCTAGATGTTGCTACATCTTTAACGGGTAAAGTAGCAGGACTTTTAGTTAAAAACACTCCAGATTTTGGTATTGCTCCAACGATTACAATTCGTGGTAAAGAACCATTATTAGTAATAGATGGAATTGCTTATGCAAATAAAACCCTTAGTGATATCTCTTCTGAGGATATAGAATCACTCACCGTATTGAAAGGGGCTACTGCTTCTGCTCTTTATGGCTCTAGAGCTTCAGATGGTGCTATTTTAATTGTAACCAAAAATGGAAGTGATGGTGCTGAGGGAATATCAGTTGATTTTGCAACTAATACCATGTTTACGGCAGGATATTTAGCGATCCCTGAAAAACAAAGTACTTATGGTCGTGGTAGTAATGGTAGTTATAATAAAAACTCTACAGCTTCATGGGGACCATTGATGGATGGCTCAATACAAACGCAATGGGATCCTTTTTTAAAGGAAAATAGAGATTATGAATATCTACCTGTTGGAAAAGACAATTTTGATAATTTTTTAGAACAAGGTTATGTAACAAATAATAACGTTACTGTTGGATATAGAGGAAAACATTCTTCTGTTAGGAGTTCAGTTAACTGGACACAAAATAAAGGACGATATCCTAATAGTGTTCAAGATAAATTTACTTATACTCTTGGAGGAGATATTACTTTAGATAAATTTAAATTAAGCTCGAATGTAGCTTATTCTAAAAAACATACTCCAAATTTAGGGTCTAATGGATATACTTCATACGATCCTATGTATTCTTTATTAGTTTGGTCAGCTGCTGACTACAATATTTTAGACTATAAAGATAATTATTGGCTTAAAGAAAATGAAGCACAAAACTGGACGTATAGCCGAAGTGTAAATAATCCTTATTTTGACAGGTATGAAAAAACAAATGAGGTTTCTCGTGATATTTTTAATGCAGATTTATCAATGAGTTATGACGTAACCGATTGGCTTAAGGCTACCGTTCGATCAGGTCTTGATTTTTATACAGATCGCGGACAATTAAGAACTGCACTGGGTTCTTATGTAAATCAAGGAAATACAGGTGTACCTGGCCAAAATTGGTCTTGGAATGGAACAAGAGTAGGTGGTTATAATACCGGACAAACTCAAGGTTTTAGCATAAATAGTGATTTGTTATTAACAGGTGATAAAGAGTTTGGTGAATTTGGTTTAGAATATCTGGCAGGGGGAACAATATTTTATGATCGATATGAAAATATTATTGCTAGTACTGTAGGAGGCATTTCTATCCCAGCCTTTTTCTCGCTCAATGCATCGGTAGATCCGGCGAAAGTAGCAGAAGTTTCTAGAGAACAACAAGTAAATTCTTTATATGGTCGTTTGGCTTTTTCTTGGAATAAAACATTGTTTGTAGAGGTAACCGGTCGTAATGATTGGGGTTCGACTTTAGCAGAAAGTACACGATCCTATTTTTATCCATCTGTGTCAGGTAGTTTTGTCATTTCAGAAATTTTACCTGAGTCAACAAAAGATTGGCTTGATTTATTTAAAGTTAGAGGTTCTTGGACAAAGTCAAAACAAGTTCCTGGAATTCACGATATTAATCCAGTTTACACAATTCATAGTGGTACTTGGAATGATGAGAATGGAGCAAGTCCTACAACAACTTTACGTTTGGACGATCTTGACCCGGAAACCTTTACTACATCTGAAGTAGGTTTGCAAGGAATGTTTTTTAAAAAACGTTTGACATTTGATGTAACTTATTATGATAGGGTTTTTTCTGACAAGCTTGAAAAAGCATCAGTGTCGTCTGCTACAGGCTATAGCACAAACTTTATCAATTCAGAAGAAGAAACATCTACTCGTGGTTGGGAGATAGCAATGAATCTCACACCAATTGAAAATGAAGATTGGCGATTAGATCTAGGTCTAAACTGGACAACTATAAAAGAAATTTACACCAAATTAGACCCTATATACACACCTGTTAAACCTTGGATAAGAGTTGGAGAACGTGTAGATGCTCTTAATAGTAGAGCTTTTTTGAGAGATCCTGCAACTGGCTCATTGATCTATTATAACGGAAGAATAAAAAAAGCGGCCTATGATACAAATTTTGGATGGAAAGCTCCAGATTTTATTTGGGGTATAAATTCTACTTTAAAATATAAAGATTTTAGTTTATTTGTATCTTTTGATGGTGTAGTTGGTGGTATAATGAATACCAGAACCGAAAGTTATATGTGGCAATCGGGAGGTCATCCTGATGCTCTTACTGACATCAGAGCATTAGATGTTGCTACACCTGGTTCACAAAATTATATTGGTGATGGTGTAATGATAGTATCAGGTACGGTTGAATTTGATCAAGTAGGTAATATTACCAGTGATACTCGTGTTTTTGCTCCAAATACTGTAGCAAGTACCTATGAGAGAGCTGTAAAAGATTTGCATGCCAGTAGTGCTTGGGGAGGCAATGGAACCTTACCCGATACGTATTCGAAAACATTTTTTAAATTACGAGAGATATCTTTGACATACAATGTTCCAAGTACAATTTTAAACGGATGGGCTAAGGCAGCATCGGTAAGTTTTGTAGGGCAAAATGTATTGTTAAATGCAAAAGATTTCAAATATTCTGATCCTGACGGTGGTAAAGAAGATTTCTCTGATCCATCAACAAGATATTTAGGTGCTAATATTAAACTTACATTTTAATACAAAAAACAATGAAAAAATTAAAATATATATTTATAACTGTAATTTCTTTCATGATAGCTAGTTCATGTAGCAATTTTGACGAAATTAATACGGACACAAATAAACCAACATCTGTTACATCTGAATTGTTGGCTACCGAAGTATTGAAAAATACGTATCGTTTTTGGAATCCTAATCCATCCGATTTCTCTTCTTCAAACTTATTTAATAAACATACAGCATTCCTTACATCTGATGCAAATCCTAATCAATATTATTTTTCTTTTTGGCCTTTTGGAAGTTTTGGAGCTTATCAAAGACTAACCAATACTAGAAGAATGGTTGAATTTTCTGAAGGAACTGAATTTGAATCATCATTTAAAGGGTTAGAATTGTTTTTAAAGGCTTCTTATGGTTTTGAAATGACATTAGAAATGGGTGATGTGCCTTATTCTGAAGCTGGAATGGCTGAAGAGGGAATTTTTAGACCTGTTTATGATAAACAAGCAGATGTATTTGTAGCTATTCTTAATGATTTGGAAGCAGCAGAGACATTTTTTTCAGAGGGAACTGATTTTGGTGGTGATATTATGTTAGACGGAGATGTTGCTAAATGGCAAAAACTTTCTAATGCAATGCAATTAAAGGTTTTACAAACCATGAGTAAAAAAATTACTGCCGATCAAATAACTCGTTTTGCAGCAATTGTAAACTCTGGTAATTTAATGGAAAGTAATGCGGATAATTTACAATTGGTATATACTGATAATTCAAATGCTGATCATCCTTTTTTAGATGGAGAAAATAAAAGAGTTGATGATGCTGTTTCAAAATTAGCAGTTGATGTATTAAAAGCTACTAACGACCGTAGATTGTTTTATTTTGCAGAACCAGCACAAGCTTTGATTGATGGTGGTGCATTAGAATCTGATTTTGATGCTTATGAAGGTGCTCCTACTGCTCTAGCTCCTGAAGAGCTATTCCTAAATAACCAAGCAGGTAATTATTCCCTATTAAATAAACGTTATGCAGAAGTTCCAGATGGTGATCCTATGATTCATTTTAGCTATGCAGAACAATGTTTTATTATTGCTGAAGCCATAGAAGAAGGTTGGGTTACCGGAAACGCTGAAGAGTACTATAAAAATGGTGTAACAGCAATGCTTAACTATTATATGGATTCACCTTCTACAGGTGGTTATGTTCATGGAATGGCTATTGATCAAGCCTATATTGATAATTATTTTACTGGTGACGCAGCTTATGCCATTGCAGGGACTAAAGAAGATCGTTTAAAACAAATATTGACACAAAGATGGTTGATAGACTTCTTTCAAGGAAATGGAGGTAATTATCCTCAATTTTTACGTACAGGTTATCCTGAATATCCTCTGGATCCAGCTACTAGTTTGAATCCTGATGATCCAACAGTATATCCTAAACGATGGAGTTACCCAACAGGTGAGCAAACAACAAATCCAGATAATTATGCAAAAGCAATAGATGAGCAATATGGCGGATTTGATGGAATTAATAAAACACCTTGGTATTTACAAGACTAAATATATTTACAATTGTTGAATTATAATGTGCTTTCCTCAACTCGGGGAGCGTATTTTAAAAAAGTTAGTTGAACTGTTAGATCCTATAATTACCCCCAAAATGACGGGTATTAATCATATCATTTGGGATGTTTAGGTTTCTAATTTAAATATTTGAGTTAGTTAGTTTTTTTCAAAATCTAAGGGCTGATTTATAGCCCTTAGATTTTAATTAATCGGAGGTTTTTTATTAACTTTTGTAATGGAATAATTGTTCTTGTAAGTCTATAAACATATACTTATCTTTTATCTAAAAATTTAGAGGATGCGTTATTTATCTCTTATTTTAGTTATTGTTAGTTTAATTTCCTATAGTTCGATAAAGTTCAAAGAATATATGACTTATACAGACAATGTAGTCGTATCACACCGTGGAGCGTGGAAAAATAAAGAGCTTCCTGAGAATTCCATAGCTTCCTTAAAACATGCCATAGTCTTAAATTGTACAGGGTCTGCATTTGATGTAATAATGACCATTGACCAGCTGAGCGTATAAATGACTAAATTAACAGAACAATTACATCAGAATGAAAAATAACTTAATAATATTTATTTTTATTTTATTTATAACATCTATTAGCAATGCACAAGACTATGTTAACAAATGGGCGGCTGAGATCAATGCTTTTGACAAGCTGAATGGAGATGCTCCATCACAAGAAGGGATACTCTTTACGGGCAGCTCTTCTATTAAATTTTGGAAAGACCCGGCGAAAGACTTTAATAATTGTAAAATTTTAAATAGAGGCTTTGGAGGCTCCCAAATTATAGATCTCATTGAAAATTTTGATCAGGTTATTTTGAAATACCATCCTAAAAAAATAGTAATATATTCAGGAGATAACGATGTGCAAGATGGTAAATCTGCCGAAGTTGTTTTTGGTGATTTTTGTACCTTGTTTGGTATGATAAAAGCCAAACTTCCTGATGCTAAAGTGTACTATATTGCAATAAAACCAAGCTTAAGTAGATGGTCCAAAGTATTGGAAATGAAAAAAGCCAATACCATGATTAACGAATATTTGAATAGCAAATCATATGGATATTTTGTCGATATATTTTCACCCATGATAGGCACAGAAGGAAAACCCTGTAAAAAATGGTTTATTGAAGATGGCTTGCATATGACAAAAGAAGGATATGCATTATGGACAGAAGTACTAGCTCCTTTTATTGCAGAAGATTAATCATTTAATTTATATTTTATTATGCTAAGAACAATTTTTATAAAGATATTATTCCTTGTTCCTTTATTTGGTTTTTCACAAGACCTGTTGATAAATACTACAAACAGAAATACCACTACCTTAAATGGTACTTGGCACTATATTGTTGATCCCTATGAAACGGGTTATTACAATTACAGATATGAAGCCTTTGATCAATTAGAGAAAGAGGATTGGTCTGCCTTTTATATTAATTATCACGCCAAAGATAAAATGGAACGTGTTGAGTATGATTTTGATAAATCACCTACGTTAACCGTGCCGGGGGATTGGAATTCTCAACAAGAAAAATTATTTTATTATGAAGGTACAGTTTGGTATAAAAAATCTTTTGATTATCAATTAGTTAATGATAATAATCGTCTTTTTGTTTATTTTGGAGCCATTAATTACAAGGCTGAAGTATATCTAAACGGAACAAAACTCGGTACACATGAAGGTGGTTTTACGCCTTTTAATTTTGAAGTAACTTCAATTGTAAAACCAAAAGATAATTATTTGGTAGTAAAGGTTGATAATAAACGATTTAAAGAAGCTATACCAACTATTAATACCGATTGGTGGAACTATGGTGGAATTACAAGAGATGTAAAACTCATCGAAGAGCCTTCAACTTTTATTCAAGATTATAATATTCAGCTTAAAAAAGGTGGTAAAAATACCATTACAGGTAGTGTAAGATTAAATAATGCTGATGTCGATGAAAAAGTAACCATTTCTATTCCTGAATTAAAAATAAATAAAATATTCTCTGCTAACAAAGAAGGAAATATTCAATTTGAATTTATATCAAAAAAGATTAAATATTGGTCGCCAAGTTCCCCAAAACTCTATGATGTTTTTCTCAAAACTAAATACCAAACCTTAAAAGATGAAATAGGTTTTAGAACGATTGTAACTAATGGTCCAAATATTCTATTGAATGGTAAGTCCATATTTTTAAGAGGTATCTGTATCCATGAAGAAAATGCTATGCGAGGAGGAAGAGCTTATAATGAAGCAGATGCATTGGTGGCTTTAAATTGGGCAAAAGAATTGGGCTGTAATTATGTACGATTGGCACATTATCCACATAATGAACATATTGTAAAATTAGCTGATAAAATGGGTATCATGGTATGGGAAGAAATTCCCGTGTATTGGACAGTTGACTTTACTAATGAAGTAACATTAAAAAATGCTAAGAATCAATTGACAGAAGCTGTTTCAAGAGATAAGAACAGGGCATCTATTATAATTTGGTCAATGGCTAATGAAACACCAATTTCTGAACCTAGAAACACATTTTTAAAAGAATTAATTGTGCATACCAAAAGCATGGACACTACCAGACTTATTTCAGCAGCATTAGAAAAACACAATATTGATGGTGTAAATATAGTTGATGATGAAATTGGTCAATACATGGATATCGTTGCCTTCAATCAATACACAGGCTGGTATGGAGGTTCATTAGAAAATGCTCCTGATGCTAAATGGAGTATAAAATATAATAAACCCGTAGTTATTTCTGAATTTGGTGGTGGAGCCCTACAAGGCTTACATGGCACTATTAAAGAACGTTGGACAGAAGAATATCAAGAATATCTCTATCAACAAAACCTAAAAATGATTGAGAAAATTCCAAATATTAGAGGTACAAGTCCTTGGATATTAAATGATTTCAGATCTCCAAAAAGAGTGTTGCCAGTTATTCAAGATGGTTGGAATAGAAAAGGGTTAATTTCCAATCATGGTATTAAAAAGAAAGCTTTTTTTACAGTAAAGGAGTTTTATATTAAAATGGCACAAAAATATAAGTAAGCAATGCAGATTAATAGAATTTTCATTTATTTTATTAGTTTATTACTGCTGTTTTCTTGTTCAAAAGATAAGAAAGCAGCGGTTTTATTGAAAAATTACGAATTGGTTTGGGCTGATGAATTTGACTATAAAGGAAAGCCAGACAGTACCAAGTGGAATTATGAGTTAGGTTTTATTAGAAATAATGAAAAACAATATTATACAGATAGTTTGAAAAATGCTCGTGTTGAAAACGGACATTTAATTATTGAAGCACACAAAGAGAAAATTTTGAATATAGATTTTAATAGTGAAGACTTTAATGATAAAAGTTGGTTACACTATATTCCTAAAATTGATACTGCTCAATATACTTCTGCAAGTCTAACTACCAAAGGATTAGTAGAATGGGTCTATGGCAAGATTGAAGTCAAGGCAAAATTACCAAGAGGGGTAGGTCAATGGCCTGCAATTTGGATGCTAGGCGAGAACAAAAAAGAAGTAGGATGGCCAAAATGTGGTGAAATTGATATTATGGAGCATGTAGGTTTTAACAAAGATACTATTTTTGGATCTATACACTCAGAAGCATACAATCACATAGATAGAACACAAAAAACACAAGGCATTTTTATTGATAAGCCTTATGACAAATTTCATGTATATGCCATTGAATGGACTTCTGAAAAAATTGATTTTCTTTTAGATGGACGGGTTTATCTCCAAATATTAAATGAACATAAAACAAGTGATGAATGGCCATTTGATCAAAATTTCTGTTTAAAGTTAAACAATGCTATTGGAGGAATGTGGGGAGCCCAAAAAGGAATTGATGATACGGTTTTTCCGCAGCAAATGGCAATTGACTATGTTAGAGTATATCAATTAAAATAATGTAATTTATGTATAAAATGTTTCGCTCCTTAATCTTATTTTCTTTAATAGCTAGTCTATCTTGTACTAAGGAAAAAGAAAATGTTTCTAATAAAGAAGTAGAATTACCCGAAGAATATAAATTGGTTTGGGCTGATGAATTTGATGGTGATAAAGTTAATTTAGACAATTGGTCTTTTGTGCTTTGGGATGTTGGAAAAGTAAACAACGAATGGCAAGAATATGTTGAAAATACTGATAATTATAAGGTAACAAATGGTAGGCTTTATATTACAGCTACTAAAACAGGAGACAATGAAAAAGGAGGTTATACTTCTACACGGCTTTCAAGTCAAAAAAAACAGGAATTCAAATATGGTCGCATAGAGTTTAGAGCAAAAATGATGAAAGGAAAAGGAACTTGGCCTGCTTTATGGATGTTAGGGTCAAATCATGATGAAGCCGGATGGCCGGAATGTGGAGAAATAGATATTTTAGAATACGTTGGCTATCAACCAAACACCGTTCATTGTAATATACATACAAAAAGTGATTATGGGTATACTAATAATAAAACATCAATAAATTTAAAGACTACAGAAGAGGATTTTCATACTTATGGTATTATTTGGACAAATGAAAAAATTCAATTTTATATAGATTCACCTAACAATATAAAGAACACTTATACTCCCACAGAAAAAACTGCTAAAACTTGGCCTTTTGACCAACCTTTTTATTTAATTATGAATTTTGCTGTTGGAGGAAATTGGGGTGGTAGAGAAGGAGTCGATGGTAATATTTGGCCTCAAACAATGGAAGTTGATTATGTAAGAGTATACCAATTAAAATAGAACTAAACATGATTAAATATACACTAGTATTTTTATGGATTTTTTTCTTTCTCCCTAGTACTATTATGGGTCAAAATATTTCTGTAATGACTTATAATATTCGGTTAGATGTTGCTGTCGATGGAGAAAATGCTTGGCCTCATCGCAAAGATTTTCTAGTTTCTCAATTGCAATTTCATGCACCAGATATCATCGGAACACAAGAAGGACAGCCACATCAAATAGACTATATAGACCAAAAATTAGAAAATTATAATTTTATTGGAAAAGGAAGAGATGGAGATGATAAAGGGGAGTATTCTGCAATCTTTTATGATAAGAAAAAATTGAAAGTGGAAAATGACAGCACTTTTTGGCTCTCAGAAACCCCGGATAAAATGTCTAAAGGCTGGGATGCTGCTTATCCTAGAATATGTACTTACGGTTTATTTACAGATTTAAAGTCTTTAGAAAAAGTATGGGTCTTTAATACCCATTTAGATCATATTGGTATACAAGCCAGATCAAATGGTATCAAACTTATTTTAGATAGGATTAAAATAGTAAATACTAAAAATTATCCGGTGATATTGATGGGAGATTTTAATGCTGAGCCTGATAGTGATTTGATTAAAAATCTAAAAAATCAAATGGAGGATGCAAAAGACATCTCTACACTTCAATTTGGCCCTGAAGGTACTTTTAATGGATTTCAATTTAACAAACCAATTACCAGAAGGATAGATTATATAATGCTGTCAAAAGCTAAGCAAATTAAAGTAAAAAAATATGCCGTGTTGAGTGATTCAAAAGATCTAAAGTATCCTTCTGATCATTTACCAGTTTTTGTAAAACTAAAATTAAACTAAGTTACCAAACCAATGAGAAAAATTCCATTAATAATTATATTAGCCATAAGTTTTATATCTATTATAAGTTGTAAAAAAGACAAAAAAGTAGTTCAAACTGACAATGCGAATGGTAAAATTGAGCAAAAAGTTGATTCCGTTTTAGCTTTAATGACACTAGCTGAAAAAATTGGACAAATGAACCAATACAACGGTAGTTGGGATGTTACTGGCCCAGCTTCAGGGGTGAATGACAAAGAGAAAGAGACCCGTCTTAAAAATGGCGGTGTTGGTTCTATGTTAAATGTGTTATCTGTAAAAGCAACTAGAGAAGCTCAAAAAACGGTAATGGAAAATTCACGTTTAAAAATTCCGTTAATCATTGGTTACGATGTTATTCACGGTTATAAAACAATTTTCCCTATTCCTTTAGGCGAGAGTGCAAGTTGGGATTTAGACATCATAAAAGAATCTGCGGCTATTGCGGCTAGTGAGGCGTCTGCTGCAGGGATTCATTGGACATTTGCTCCTATGATAGATGTTTCTCGTGATGCCCGATGGGGACGTGTTATGGAAGGCTCAGGTGAAGATCCTTATCTCACAGCCAAGATTGGTGTAGCTAGAGTACAAGGCTTTCAAGGTGATGATTTAACAAAAAATAATACCATTGCTGCTTGTGCCAAACACTTTGCAGGTTATGGCTTTGCAGAAGCAGGTAGAGATTATAATACCGTAAATGTAGGAGAGTATGAATTGCATAATATGATATTACCACCATTTAAAGCTGCTGCAGAAGCTGGTGTGGCTACTTTTATGAATTCTTTTAATGAAATAGATGGTATTCCTGCAACAGGACATAAAGTTTTACAAAGAGATATTTTAAAAGATGGTTGGAACTGGGATGGCTTTATGGTTTCAGATTGGGGTTCTATTGGTGAAATGATTGCTCATGGTTATGCTAAAGATAAAAAGCATGCTGCAGAAATTGCCGCCAATGCAGGTAGTGATATGGATATGGAATCATATGCTTATGTAGCACATTTAGAGGCTTTGGTAAAAGAAGGAAAAGTTAAAGAAGGCGTTATTGACGATGCCGTTAAAAGAATTTTAAGAGTTAAATTTAAATTAGGTCTTTTCGTCGATCCTTATAAATACTGTAATGAGGAACGAGAAAAAAACGAGATATTCACAAAAGAAAATCAGGATTTCTCTCGTGAAGTAGCAAAAAAATCTATTGTTTTATTAAAAAACGAGACAAATCTTTTACCGCTTACTAAAACGGGTAAAACCATAGCAGTAATTGGACCTTTAGCTGATGATAAAGACACACCATTAGGAAATTGGAGAGCAAAAGGAGGAAGAGATACTGCAGTATCCTTATTGGAAGGCATTCAAAATGCTGTACCACCATCAATTAAAGTAACTTATGCTGAAGGTTGTAGTATTGTTACAGATAAAGGTATTGGTAGTACATTTTTATTGCCATTAAAATTTAATAAAACAGACAAATCTGGTTTTCAAAAAGCGATAAATGTTGCTAAGAATGCAGATGTTGTTGTATTAGCCATTGGTGAAATGGCTTTACAAACAGGTGAAGGAAGAAGTCAGGCAGATATTGGTTTTGCAGGCGTGCAACAAGAATTATTAGAAGCTATTTTAAAAGTAAACAAAAACGTGATTATTACTTTAATGAATGGTAGACCGATGGATATTTCTTGGGCAGCACAACATGTACCTTCAATTTTAGAATGCTGGCATTTAGGATCACAATCTGGTAATGCGATTGCTGATGTTTTGTTTGGTGATTATAATCCGTCAGGAAAATTACCAGTTTCTTTTCCATATCATGTAGGTCAAGAACCATTGTATTATAATCAAAAAATGACAGGAAGACCTTTTAGTCCACAACATGTTACTTTTTCTGGCTATAGAGATGCTCCAAAAGAAGCATTGTATCCTTTTGGATATGGATTAAGCTATACTACTTTTGAATATAAAAATTTACAATTAGACAAAACCGAAATACCGGTAAGTGGAGAAATAAAAGTATCTGTAGAAATTACAAATACCGGAAAACGAGATGGCGAAGAAGTTGTGCAATTGTATATAAGAGATTTGGTTGGAAGCCTCACACGTCCAATAAAAGAATTAAAAGGTTTTGAAAAAATCAATTTAAAATCAGGTGAAACAAAAACGGTTACCTTTACCATAAATAGTAAAACATTACAATTTTATACAGTCAATAAAAAATGGGAAGTAGAACCTGGTAATTTTGAAATTTGGATTGGTACAGATTCTAAAGCTTCTTTAAAAGCAACTTTTAACGTTGTTGAATAACAGCAGTTTATAATTTAATAATAAACACATTAAAACTAAAGGCATAATGTTTGATGGAAACTAGTTAAACAAAAAAGATAAGTAATGAAACTAAAAAATCACCCAATTTTAATAGTAATTATTACATTCTTTAATATAATACAAATTATTGCACAAACAAAGGTAATTGCACATCGTGGTTTCTCTGGTATTGCACCTGAAAACACATGGATTGCTTTTCAAAAAGCAATAGATGCTGGTGCAGAATATATTGAATTAGATGTACATAAGTCTAAAGACGGAGAGCTCTTTGTAATTCATGATAATACAGTAAATAGAACCAGTTCTAATCAGAAGAAAGGATTTATTTCCAAAATGACGAGTAAAGAAATTCAGGAAGTTAAAGTGGGTTATCCAAAAGAATTTGGAGATGAATTTAAAAATGAAAGAATACCTACTTTAAAAGAAGTTTTAAAACTGGCTAAAGGCAAGATAAAAGTATGTATTGAATTAAAAGCGTATGATATAGAGGAAAAAGTTTTAAAAATAGTGAATGCACTTGAAATGAATGATCAAGTAATTATTTTTTCTTTTTATGATTTTGTATTGATAAATGTTCGAAAGCTAGACTCTACGATTCCGATTTTGTATTTAAAGTATAAATTAGAAGAAGAAAAAAATTTTAATTTTGCAAAAAGTATTAATGCTTTTGCTATTGGTGTTGGCTACGGAACTAAAGTTACAAAAGAACTACTTGATAAGGCACACGAAAAAGGAATAGAAATTTGGCAAAGTACAGTAAATGATGAAAAAAACATGTATCATTTAATAAACCTTGGCTTGGACGGTTTAATTACAAACAATCCTGATTCGGCTTTAGAAATGGTAGAAGAGCTACAAAAAAATACTTTAGACGAAACATCAATTATAGAAAAGATTGAACCATTATCAAATGTACCATAACAAGTTTTGATTTGTGATGAATGAATATTTAAAAGGCGAACTCCATATTAATGAATAATGACATATAGATGAAAAAAATAACCATATACCTACTTTTAATCTGCACCATAACCATATCAGCACAAACCAAATTACCTTCATTTTTTGGAGACAATATGGTCTTACAACAAAATGATAGTGTTAATATTTGGGGAACAGACAAACCTAATTGTCCAATTTTAATATCAGGAAGTTGGGGTAAAGAAATTGAAACCAAGTCAGATAAAAATGGAAAATGGAAAGCTAAAATTACAACGTTAAAAGCAGATAACAAACCCTATAACTTAAGTATAAAAGGAACTAATGAGATTCTATTTAAAAATGTGGTTTTTGGTGAGGTTTGGTTTTGTGCAGGGCAATCAAATATGGAAATGCCTATAAAAGGTTATCCAAAGTCACCAATTTTAGGTGGAAATGAAGCAATGCTATACGGAGCAAACAAATTTATCCGTTCGTATCATGTAAACAGAAATGCCGTTGAAACCCCTCAACAAGATACGAAAGGAGGACAATGGTTAGAAGCAACCCCGTTATCTATCAAAGATTTTAGTGCAACAGCTTATTTCTTTGCTAAAGAATTAAATAAAGTATTAGATGTGCCAATTGGAATTATAAATTCGTCTTGGGGGGGAGCAGCTGCTGAAGCGTTTGTAGATAATGAAACCTTAAAAACCCAATTTCCACAAGTATTTACACGCGAAAAAGGAAAATATGAACACGGAATAATGCATAAGCCAAGTTTGATTTATAACGGAATGGTTGCTCCTTTTGAAGGTTTTAATATGCGTGGAGCAATATGGAACCAAGGAGAAACAAATAGAGGTCGTTTTAAAGAATATAAAACATTATTACCTGCAATGTTTAATCATTGGCGTAAAAAATGGAATGATGATTTTTCTTTTTATATGGTTCAAGTAGCACCTTTTTATTATAACGATGGTAGGTATGTTACTTTTATTGGAGAATCTATCGTAGATATCACCAAAAAAGAAAAAAATACAGGTTTTGCATCGACAATTGATATTGGAAAATGTAGTGATATTCACGCACCAGATAAAGAAACTATTGGTAAGCGTTTAGCTTTAGTCGCCTTCGCTAAAGATTATGGGATTGAAGGAATTGTTTATAGCGGACCAATATATAAATCAATGGAGGTTGATAATAATCAAATTAGAGTTTATTTTGATGAACTAGCAAGAGGGCTAATTACATATGGTGATAAAGGTGAGCCGTTAAATAATTTTGAAATTGCAGGAGCTGATAAAATATTTTATAAAGCCGATGCAATTATAAAAGGTGGAGATGAAAAATCGCATATTATTGTCTCAAGTAAAAAAGTTCCAAACCCTGTAGCTGTACGTTATGCTTTTGGAAATTGTATTAAAGGGGATATTTACAATACAGCAGGATTACCATTAATGTCTTTCCGTACTGATACTTGGGATGATGTAAATTTTAAAAACGATGAGCAATCTAAAAAATAAAGTAGCCATTATTACAGGTGGAGCTGGTGCTTTAGGCGGAGCAATGGCTCTTGGTCTTGCAAAACAAGAGGTTAAAGTGGCTATTTTAGGAAGAACTGAAAAAACGATTCAAACCAAAGTAGATAAAATCAAAGCTGTTGGCGGAGATGCAATAGGCATAGTAGCCGATGTTTTAAATCGTGAACAATTAGAAACGGCTCGTCAAGAGATATTACAACAATGGGGAAAGATTGATATTCTTGTCAATGCTGCTGGTGGTAATATGAAAGGAGCTACTATTATGCCCGAGGACAGTTTTTTTGATATGAATCTAGATGATTTTGATGCAGTTACTAAACTTAATTTAAAAGGCACAGTTTTACCAACCATTGTATTTGGTAAACAAATGGCAAAGCAAGGCGAAGGGAATGTGATAAACATATCCTCAATGGCAGCACAACAGGCTTTGACAAGAGTTGTAGGTTATTCAACTTCTAAGGCATCTATTGATATTTTTACCAAATGGTTGGCGGTAGAAATGGCTCAAAAACATTCTGAAAAAATTAGAGTAAATGCTATTGCTCCTGGCTTCTTTATAGGTGAGCAAAACAGAAGATTATTATTAAATGAAGATGGTTCACTGACTGCTAGAGGAAATACCATTGTAAATAATACACCCATGAAACGATTTGGCAAAGCAGAAGAACTATTAAGTACATTGTACTGGCTTTGCGATGATAATTCGAGCTTTATAACGGGAATTGTAGTTCCTGTTGATGGTGGCTTTAGTGCGTTTTCAGGAGTGTAATTAATTTTTAATTTTGTCATTCCTGCGTAGGTAGGAATCCAGAGTCATTCCGAGAAGGTACGACGTAATCTTTTTGACCAAGAGATTGCCACGTCATTCGTACCTCGTTCCTCGCAATCTCCCTACTAAAAAATCGAG
>DEIV01000006.1 GCA_002352665.1 Flavobacteriaceae bacterium UBA2765 | reverse complement strand
GCCGCTTGATCTTTTAAGTCTATGTTTTCATAAAGTGGTTTCTTACCGGTTATAGATATAATTCTATCTAAAACTTCCAAGCTTGAATTAGAAAGGTCATCGATAATTACAACATCATAGCCTTTATTTTGTAATTCAACTACAGTATGCGATCCGATAAAGCCTAAACCACCCGTTACTAAAACTTTTTTCATTATTTTTTGTTTAAAATACGAGTTTTTAAAATCATTAATAATAATAATCCAACACCTATTTTGGGGTTATATACAATTACACCTATTAAAAAAATTAACAGTGTAGTTATTTTTAAACATCCATCCATAATTATTATTTACAAAATTCTAAAACAGCATCCGTAATATATTTCAATTGATCTTCTTCAAACTCGGTATGTATGGGTAAGGATAAAACCGTTTTACACAATTCGTTGGTCACGCTAAAATCATCTTCATTATATCGAGTATCAGTGTATGCTTTTTGACTGTGAAGAGGTACAGGATAATAAATAGCAGATGCAATATTCTTATCTGATAAATGTTGTTGTAATTTACCTCTATCAATACCATGAAGAACTAACGTATATTGATGAAATACATGTGTTGTAAAAGAACTTGTAATGGGCGTAGTAAGATTAGTAGTATTAGAAAATGCGTGATTATAATGTTCAGCAACTTTTCGTCTGGCATTGCAATAAGTATCCAAAAGAGGTAATTTTACACGTAAAACTGCAGCTTGAATACTATCTAATCTTGAGTTTACACCAACTTCGTCATGATAATAACGTTTGTACATACCGTGATTTACGATACCACGAAGTTTATGAGCCAAATCATCGTTATTGGTGAAAATAGCTCCGCCATCACCATAACAACCTAAATTTTTAGAAGGGAAAAAGGATGTTGTTCCTATATCTCCAATAGTACCTGCTTTTTTTGTACTACCATTAGCAAAGCTATAATCGGCACCAATAGCTTGTGCAGTATCTTCAATAACATATAAATTATGCTGTTTTGCAATTTCTAAGACCGCCTCCATATTCGCACATTGGCCAAATAAATGCACAGGAATAATGGCCTTCGTTTTGGGTGTAATAGACTTTTTAAGTGCTTCAATATCTATATTAAAAGTGTCTTTTTCAACATCCACAAGTATTGGTGTTAGCTTTAATACGGCAATAACCTCAACGGTTGCAGCAAAAGTAAAGTCGGCCGTAATTACTTCATCACCTGGCTCTAAGCCCAATGCCATCATTGCAATTTGTAAAGCATCTGTACCATTGGCACAGGGGATTACATGTTTTACATCTAAATATTCTTCTAACTCTTTTTGAAAAGCTTTGACTTCTGGACCATTAATAAAAGCTGTGGAATCTATTACATTTTGAATAGAGACATCTATTTGGTTTTTAATTTTTTGATATTGACCTTTAAGATCAACCATTTGAATTGGTTGCATAGAATATAATTTATTTCAATTAACGAACAAAAATACAAAATATTTAACTCTAGTGCTTCTAAATTTATATTTTAGCATTCAGATGTATTTTTTTTATAACATAGCTATAACTATTGCAGGTTTTATCTTAAAAATTATTGCAATTTTTAATAAAAAATTAGCCCTTTTTTTAACTGGCAGAAAAGATATATTCATTCAATTAAACAATCATTTTAAAGTTACGGATAAAGTAATTTGGTTTCATTGTGCTTCTTTAGGTGAATTTGAACAAGGAAGACCTATTATAGAAAAATGCAAAAGAGAATATGCGAATGCCAAAATATTGATTACTTTTTTTTCTCCTTCTGGTTATGAAATAAGAAAAGATTATTCGTTGGCAGATTTAGTTACTTATTTACCTTTAGACTCAAAAAGAAATGTTCAGAAATTCTTAAAAATAGTAAGACCTTCCATAGCCATATTTGTGAAGTATGAATTTTGGCCAAATTTTTTAAGAGCATTAAAACAACAAAAAATTAAAACAATTTTGGTATCAGCCATTTTTAGAGAAGATCAATCATTTTTTCAATGGTATGGAGCCTGGATGAGAAAATCATTACAAACCTTTGATCATTTCTTTGTACAAAATGAGCGTTCTGAAAAATTATTAAAAAAAATAGGTTTTAATAATGTTACGCTTAGTGGAGATACTCGTTTTGATAGGGTTTATCAGGTAACACAGCAAAAAATAGATCTGGATTTTATTGCACAATTTAAGGATAATAAAACGATTCTAATTGCGGGTAGCACATGGCCAAAAGATGAAGAATTATTAATAGGCTATATCAATAATAAAACAACAGAAAATCAAAAATTTATTATAGCTCCACACAATATCTATCAAAAAAATATAGAAAAATTAAAACAAAGTATTTCTAAAGAAGTTGTTTTATATTCTGAGATAGCCGATCGGGAAATTAGTCAATTTCAAGTGTTGATAATAGACGCTATAGGCTTATTAACTCAAATATATAAATATGCAGATATTGCTTATGTTGGAGGCGGTTTTGGTACAGGCATTCATAATATTTTAGAACCTGCTACTTTTGGTGTTCCTATTATTATTGGTCCAAATTATAAAAAGTTTAACGAAGCTAAAGAACTGATTGAACTAGAGGCGTGTTTGGTGGTTAATAATACTTCAGAATTAACTTCAGAATTAAGATCATTATTTACGGATAATCAAAAATTAGAAATGAAAGGAAAATTAGCACAGCATTACATTCTAAATAATATAGGAGCTACTAAAATAATATTTGATTATCTGAATAATACTACAAAAATTAAGTAACTTGTCCCCAATTTAAAATTATTCTAAATAATGATTAGAGAAAAATTAAAAGAATATTACAATGTCGTTTTTGAGGATGAATTAATTGAAGAGATCACAAAAGTAGGCACTTTTAAGAAGGTTAGAGAGAATGAGTTGTTATTAGATCTTGGTGATAAATTTGATAAAATTCCTTTAATATTATCTGGTGCTATTAAAATAAGTCATGAAAACACTAAAGGTGATGAAATAGCTCTGTATTTTTTAGAACGAGGTGATACTTGTACCATAACATTTGGATGTGGCTTACAAACTTCTAAAAGTAAGGTAAGAGGAGTGGCTGAAGTAGATTCTGAAATTATATTTATTCCCATTGAAAAATTAGAAGAATGGTTGGTGAAGTATAAATCTTGGAGAAATTTTGTAATTGACAGCTATAATATTCGACTATCAGAAATGTTAGAAGCCATTGATACCTTGGCTTTTATGAAAATGGACCAACGTTTGTATAAGTACCTTACAGATAAGGTAAAAATTATGCGTGATACTACATTATTTACTACACATCAAGAAATTGCTCATGATATGAATACTTCTAGAGTTGTCGTTTCCAGATTACTTAAACAATTTGAAAATGATAAAAAAATTAAACTGCACAGAAATAGAATTGAAGTATTAGAATACTAGCAATGTAACTTTTGTTACTTTGTTAAGGCGTTTCTTTATTACATTTAAAAAAAATAAAGCATTTATTATGGATTTTATTTTACAACCTTGGCCTTGGTATGTGGCTGGCCCTTTAATTACATTAGTTATGTTTTTATTGTTCTATTTAGGAAAAAAGTTTGGTGTATCGTCAAATTTAGAAACCATTTGTGCTATAGGTGGTGCCGGAAAAATAGTCGATTTCTTCAAATTTGACTGGCATAAAAACACATGGAATTTAATGTTTATTCTAGGTACTGTTATTGGTGGTTTTATTACTTATCAATGGCTTACACCAAGCGAAGTAGTGGCTATTAACCCACAGGCCGTGCAAGATTTAGCCGATTTAGGCTTCCAAAATGCCGGGGCTCAATATTTACCGGATGAAATTTTTAGTACGGATACCATGTTTTCTCTTAAAGGGTTCCTTATTTTAATAATTGCCGGAATATTGGTAGGGTTCGGTTCGCGTTATGCCGGCGGATGTACATCCGGACACGGTATAGTTGGTTTAAGTAATTTAGAAATACCCTCATTAATATCTGTGATTGGATTTTTTATTGGTGGCTTAATTATGACTTGGTTACTATTACCCTTAATATTTTAAATCTGAAAAAAATGAAAAATATAAAATTCTTAATAGTTGGTATTTTTTTCGGAATTATACTAAGTAAAGCCGAAGTAATTTCATGGTACAGAATTTATGAAATGTTTAAATTTCAATCATTCCATATGTACGGTGTTATTGGTTCTGCAGTAGTATTGGGTTCAATACTAATGATATTATTTAAAAAAGGTATTATTAAAACATACTTTGGGCATAAAATTCACGTAGATCCTAAAAAGAAAGGTTTTAAAAGAAATATGTTTGGAGGTATTATTTTTGGACTCGGTTGGGCATTAGGAGGTGCCTGCCCCGGACCTATGTTTATTCTCTTAGGTAGAGGTGCAGCCGCAATTGTTATTGTGCTTATAGGAGCACTTTTTGGTGCATTTCTATATCATGCCACTAAAAAACACCTTCCGCATTAGTGAGACTCATAATCTATAATATTTGTAACTATATAACTTAGATTACGATAGCAAGGACTTTCCTTGCTAAAGCTTGGAGCCTAACCTTATATATTATAAATTAAACAAAGAGATATAAGGTTTTAAAAACCGTATAGGTTTAACAAAAAACCATTTAAAATCTTCGTAACTTGCGTCCCCATTAAAAAATAGAAATGGATACATTAACAGATAAGTTTGGTAGACAAATAACATACTTGCGTTTGGCAGTTACAGACCGTTGTAATCTGCGTTGTCAATATTGTATGCCGGCCCATGGTATTGATATTGTCGATAGAAAAGAATTGCTTACTTATAAAGAAATGTATCGTATAACACGTGTGTTGAGTGAGTTGGGAGTCAATAAGGTTCGATTAACCGGTGGTGAACCTTTTGTCCGTAAAGATTTTGTGGGATTTTTAGAAATGTTATCGTTTAATGATAAACTTGATGAAATAAATATCACTACAAATGGGGCATTGATTGCTAAACATATTTCTAAGTTAGAAGCTTTAAAAATCGGAACTATTAATCTAAGCATAGATAGTCTATCTTCTGAAAATTTCGCAAAAATTACCCGTAGAGATGTTTTTGATGAGGTATATAAAACATTAGAAGCATTAGAAAAAAGCAAGCTTAAATTAAAACTGAATACTGTAGTGCAATCTGGGGTAAATACCCATGAAATTATTGATTTTATAGAATTGACCAAGCATAAAAATTTAGCGGTACGCTTTATAGAAGAAATGCCCTTTAATGGTGTTGGGCAAAGAGCAACTAAAGAGGTGTGGAACTACACCAAAATATTAGATTTAATTCAATCTCAGTATAAGGATATCACACCGCTGCGATCAGATAAATCTTCTACTTCTCGCAATTTTGAAATTCCGAATTATAAAGGTTCATTCGGTATTATTCCTGCATTTACAAGAACCATTTGTAATGATTGCAACAGAATAAGAATTACTTCAACGGGTTTGTTTAAAAATTGTTTATTTGATGATGGAGTATTTAATGTTAGAGATTTTATCCGTCAAGGAGCCAGTAATGAAGATCTAAAACAATTGTTTTTATCTATAGTGAAAGAAAAGCCCAAAAACGGATTTATAGCTGAGGCCAATAGAAAAAATAACAATAATGTTTCTGAAAGTATGTCTACAATTGGCGGGTAATTCCCTTTTTCCTTTAGACATTTCTCAAAAAGAGAAAGTATTATCAGATTTTTTAATTTTGAATTCATTACAATGATCACATCAAAACAAGCATTAGATATAATATTAGATAATACCGAAAATTTCGGTACTGAAGAAATTCCATTTTTAGAATCTTTAGGACGTATCTTAAAAGAAGATATTTTTGCCGATAGAGATTTTCCACCTTTTAACCGTGTAAGCATGGATGGTATAGCGGTTTCATATGACACTTTTACAAAAGGGATCAGAGTGTTTGGTATAGAAAATATACAGGCTGCCGGAAGTACACAATTAACTCTAAAAGACACTGAACATTGTATTGAAGTAATGACAGGTGCTGTGCTACCAAAAAATGTTGATGCTGTAATTCCCTATGAATTGATCAGTATAAAAAATGGAAAAGCTACTGTTGAATTGGATGAAATCAAGCGACTGCAAAATGTACATTTACAAGGAGCAGACCGAACTAATAATGAGCGATTGCTAAAAAAAAATACTATTATTTCTCCTGCTGAAATAGGTGTTTTTGCTACTATTGGAAAATCTTTGGTTAAAGTGGCAAAGCAACCTAAAGTAATGATAATTTCTACGGGAGATGAGTTGGTTGAAGTTTCAGAAATACCTTTAACTCATCAAATACGAAGAAGTAATTCTTATAATTTAGTATCATTATTACAAGATTTAAAAATAAACGCAGATACCGCTCACATAACAGATGATAAGCCATTATTAAAGCAAAGAATTGAACAATTTTTAACCATTTATGATGTCTTACTTTTTAGCGGAGCTGTCAGTAAAGGTAAATATGATTATTTACCAGAAGTTTTGGATGAATTGGGCGTAAAAAAACTTTTTCATAAAGTAAAACAGCGACCTGGAAAACCCTTCTGGTTCGGGTACGCTGTGCCTTTTGGCATGAGTGAGCAGGATGGAGATGAATGTCATTCAGAGCGAGTGGAACGGAGCGAAGAATCTCATACGGTTGTTTTTGCTTTCCCTGGTAATCCTGTTTCTACATTTGTAGGCTGTGTTAAATATTTTTATCCTTGGTTTAAAAAATCACAGGAAATTGAATATGAAAATCGGCAAAAGGCTATTTTGTCTGAAGATTATTTTTTCAAACCTGAACTTACCTATTTTTTACAAGTCAAGTTAGAAAACAACAATGGTATGCTATATGCAACTCCGGTTACGGGTAATGGTTCGGGAGATTTAGCTAATTTAGCCTTAGCCGATGGGTTTTTAGAATTTCCAGATGATAGAAATGAGTTTAAAAAAGGGGAAGTTTTTCCTTTGATTATGTATAGGTAAATTAGTTCTCACAGGTTTTGAAAACCTGTGAGAACTGTTAAAATATTTAAATGAACAAATTTTCACATATCAATAAAAAGAACCAGCCTAAAATGGTAAATGTGGGTGATAAAAAAATCACCAAACGTAAAGCTACAGCAAGGGCATTAATGTATTTGGGTTCTGAAATCATTGCTCAATTTAAAGGTGACGAATTAATCACAAAAAAAGGGCCGGTTTTTCAAACCGCAATCATTGCAGGAATTCAAGCCGTTAAAAAAACAGCTGATTTAATTCCTATGTGTCATCCTTTAGCTATAAATGGTGTGGATATCATCATTAATATTTTAGATAATGAGTATATTGAAATCTTATGTACTGTAGCAATGGAAGGCAAAACGGGTGTAGAAATGGAAGCATTAACAGGAGCATCTGTGGCTGGTCTTACTGTATATGATATGTGCAAAGCCATTTCACAAAAAATGGTGATTAAGGATATAATGTTATTGGAAAAGACCGGCGGTAAGTCAGATTATAAAAATCCATAGTTTTGTCATTCAGATCGCAATGTAATGAAGTGAAGAATCTATAACTATATATAATGAGATTGCCACAGACATTTTAATGTTTTTAAGAAAAGTTTAAATATTTTTAGGTCTTCGTAATCACAGGAATTTATAAATAAAACATGCAAACAAAACATCAAAAACACAGCAAGTTATCGGCAAGAGAAAATGAAAAATTTGCATTTAATGAAATTGCCATTTTAGGCACAAAATGCTCAATAATTGCCGATTTTGTTCAAAAAACGAGTAAAACTCTCCAAAAAAGAGCAAAAATTGCATATTTTGATGCATCACATTCTGATGAAATTTCCAGTCCAATTGTTGACAGTTTCACTTTTCAGCATTCCGGTGGTTTAACAATAAATGCAGCATCAGAAATTAATAAATTCAACGAACGCATTCGCTTATCTCAATATGATTTAGTTTTTATAAATGGCAATCATTATCAAGGTGAAAAACAAATCTTAATTTTAGATGATCAAAAAGAAGCCTCTGTTTTAAAAAGATTAGAGCAATTAAATCGCATTCAGTTTGTGGTAAAGTTGAATAAGGACTCGAAGTATTTCGATTTTTTAGTAAAAAGATATCCAACCATTAAAAATTTAAAATGTTATCATATAGATGATATTGTTGCTATTTCAAAACACATCAACAATCTCATACAAGAAAAAATTGCCCCAGTTCAAGGATTGGTCTTGGCCGGTGGCAAAAGTACTAGAATGGGCAAAGATAAAACGGAATTGAATTATTATGGTACACCGCAACGCGATTTTGCAGTAAAGTTATTAGAAGAGCATTTAATGCAAACCTATGTTTCTGTTGCTCAAGATCAAAAAACAGAAGGTGATAAAATTATTGGAGATACGTTTGTTGGTTTAGGCCCTTTTGGAGCCATTTGTTCTGCTTTTCAGTACAATCCAAATAAAGCATGGTTGGTCTTAGCAACCGACTTACCTTTTGTAAATGCAGAGGTGATAAAGTTATTATTACAAAAAAGAAACCCCAAAAAAATAGCCACAGCCATTAAAGGAAAATCAAAACCATTTGTAGAACCTTTAATTACAATTTATGAGCCCAAAGCTTACCCTGTTTTATTAAGTTATTTGGCTCAAGGGTACTCCTGTCCAAGAAAAGTATTGATCAATTCAGATGTTGAAATTATTGAAGTAGATGACCAACTCATCGCAAATATAAATACGCCGGATGAATTTGAAGATGCTTTAAAAAAGATAAATGGTTAAATCACTACATATTCTCAATGGTGATAGCACATCAGAAATTTTAAAACAAAGTGACATTGAAGGTGATGTTATTGTCTGGAGAGAAATGCTTTGTGAGGGCCCTGTAATAAATGATGTGGGGAGTGATGCTTTTTGGGTAAAAAGGTATGAATACTTTGAAAATGAATTGGGTGTTTCTAAATTGGAATACTTTGATAACACCATAAAAGAACTGGTCAAAATTGAGGATATTTCTCAATATGATGAAATTGTTTTATGGTTTGAATTTGATTTATTTTGCCAGGTGAATCTGATGGCTTTAGCTGCCTATTTACTGAAATATTATATAAAAAAAGTGAATTATTATTTGGTTTGTACAGGAAAGGAAAAAGGGAAAGAAAAATTACAAACCTTAGCAGATTATTCGTCCAAAACCTATCAAAGGCTTTATCAAAACAAAATAAAATTATCTCGAAGTAATTTACTTTTTGCCGAACAATGCTGGCATTTATATGTTGAAAATGATCCTAAAAAATATAGAGTATTTAATTTTAATAAAAATCAAAAGTTTGCTTATTTTCAATTGGCTATAGATCAACATTTACAACGATTTCCAAGCCAAAATGGTTTAAACCAAATTGAAAATAAAATATTGGAAATTATCAGTTTGGGAGTTTCTGACAAAAAAATGATCGTTAGGGAACTGTTGTTTTGGCAACGAAAAGAAACTGTTTATGGCTTCGGAGATATGCAATATTTTCAATACCTAAAAAACCTAAGCGATTATTATTCTTTTAAAAATGGATTTATCGCCTTAAATGAAAAAGGAAAAGAATTAATTCTTTAGAAGTATAAAAATGTGCAATAATTATAATTACTCTGTGTACCTTTGTGATTCTTCACGAAACGCTGCGAAATAACTTATGAAAACAACAAAACAGCAAATCTATAAACGTCAAACCACACTTGCCGAAATTGGTGAAACTGGTCAGCAAAAATTATTGCAGACTAAGATCATTGTTGTAGGATGCGGAGGTCTGGGTAGTGTTGCTGCTGTCTACTTAGCTGCAAGTGGTATTGGCACGATTCATTTAGTAGATTATGATGTAGTTGATGCTTCAAATTTACACAGGCAGGTTTTTTATAAAACGAATAATATTGGTAAACCCAAAGCAGAAGTCTTAGCAGATCATATTAAAGAAATTACACCTTTTGTTAAGGTAAGTTATAGTACTACTGCAATTTCAAAAAGCAGTGTTTTTGATGCAATCAATGATTCCGATTTTGTACTAGATTGTACGGATAGTCTTCCGATAAAATATCTGCTAAATGATGCTTGTGTATTGAAAGACAAAGCTTTGATTTATGGATCACTTTATAAATTTGACGGTTATATTGCAAGTTTTAATATAGCTCAAGAAAATGGTGATTTCAGTGCCAACTTACGCGATGCATTTCCTGAAATTTCTCAAGAGGCTATTCCTAATTGTTCTGAAATTGGAACGCTCAATACTATAGTTGGAATAATTGGATTAATGCAAGCGAATGAAGTATTAAAATTGGTTTGTCATATTGGAAAACCATTGATAGATTGGTTGTTGATCTATAATAGTTTAGAGAATTCTCAATACAAAATGAAGCTGAAAAAGGTCTTTACAAAAGCAATGGTTCAACAACTTTTTGAACAAGAGCCCTATTTTGATGCTGCTTGTGAAGTACAAGACACATCCTTGCTCATTACAGCAAACGAATTAAAAGAGTTGTTAAATAAAGGCTCAGATAATTTGTCCGGACAGGAAAACGATCTAAAAGCAAAGGGTTTATGTATTATTTCTGTTATTGAGGATGACACCTTTGATTATCCTTTTTTAATACAAGAGCAAATACCTTTATCGCAATTAAACCTCGAGCTCATAGATCTTATTCCGAATAATAATTATATCATTGTTTGCCAAAAAGGGATAACCAGTTATACTGCAACATTAAAAATTAAAGAAAAATATCCTCATCTTAAGGTGTTAAGTCTTCAAGGAGGAATACAAAATTATTAAATTAAATGCCAAAACCTTTAGAATTTTATACTGCTGAAAAATCAAAATTTGAGCAAAAGTTGATAAGCATAAAAAAGAAATTAGCTGTATCTAGTACCATTCGATTATTCTTGTTTGTAGCTATTATAATAAGCGTTTATTTCTTTTTTGGAAATTTTCAAATAATCGTTCCTATTGCCGTATTGGGTATCGCCTTGTTTATATATTTAATAGTACGACACACTAATTTACAATATCAAAAAGATTTTACCAATAAATTAATAGCTATTAATACTACTGAAATAGAGGTACTAGAGGGTAATTTTTTATCTTTAGATGAAGGCAAAGAATTTATCAACCCTAAACATGTATATAGCTATGACATAGATTTGTTTGGCAAAGGTTCGTTTTTTCAGTATACCAATAGAACGGTAACCAATGAGGGTAAAACAACTTTTGCTGAACAACTGACCTTAAATGATATAACACACATTAAAGAAAAGCAAAACGGAATTCAAGAATTGGCGGCATTAGCAAAATGGCGACAAGAGTTTTCGGCCATAGCAAGTTTAGTAAAAGTACAACATCCTGCACAAGACATTGTTAACTGGATACATCATTATAAATCGGTTTTTCCCAATTTTATATCCTTCTTGCCTAAAATATTTTCTATAATCTCATTGCTATTGACAGCATTGGTGATTTTTAATTTTATAGTTTATCATTTTTTAGTAGGATGGTTTTTTGTGGGATTAGCAATTGCAGCTTTTTATTTAAAAAAGGTCAATAAGATTTATGCTGATGCTGATAAGGCTAAGGATACATTTAAGCAATATCATATTTTATTAGATAAGATAGAAGGCATTACATTTAACTCAAAAATTTTAAAGGAACAACAATTCGCCATACAAACCGAAAAAGAAAAGGCATCCTTAATTTTTAAGAAATTCTCTACTTTTTTAGATGCTTTAGATCAAAGAAATAACATGATCATGGGTGTTATTGGTAATGGTTTTTTTCTAAGAGATTTGCAGCAAGTATATCACATAGAACAATGGATAAATAGTTATGGATCCAAGGTAGAAAATTGGTTTAAGGTAATTGCCTTTTTTGATGCTCAAAATGCTATGGCTAATTTTGCTTTTAACCACCCTAATTATGTTTATCCTAAAATAAATGCTGATGGAAAAGTAATTTCTGCCCAAGAGCTTGGTCATCCATTATTGAAAGCGGTCAATAGAGTTGATAATGATTTTAGCATTGACAATCAACAATTTTTTATCATTACCGGAGCTAATATGGCAGGGAAAAGCACTTTTTTACGTACTGTTTCTTTGTCTATTGTTATGGCCAATATAGGTATGCCGGTTTGTGCTGAAAAATTTGAATATTCGCCTATAAAATTGATTACCAGTATGCGAACATCAGACTCCTTAGCGGATGATGAGTCCTATTTCTTTTCGGAGTTAAAACGCTTAAAATTTATTGTAGAAGAGATAAAGTCAGAACGTTATTTTATTATTTTAGATGAGATTTTAAAAGGGACAAATAGTACCGATAAAGCTATTGGTTCAAAAAAGTTTGTTCAGAAGTTGGTAGCATCAAATTCAACTGGAATTATTGCTACGCACGATTTAAGCCTTTGTGAAATTGAAAAAGAACTCTCAGAGATTAAGAATTATTATTTTGATGCCGAAATCATTAATGATGAACTCCATTTTGATTATCAATTAAAAACGGGCATCTGTAAAAATATGAATGCATCTTTTTTGTTAAAGAAGATGGAGATAGTTTAAGGGGTTTTAAACCTATAGAGATTAAATTTGAGTCAAAATAAATATTTTGGGGAATCAAAACAGAAAGAGTTTGTGAATTTTCACAAATTATAAACTATACTTAATATT
This sequence comes from Flavobacteriaceae bacterium UBA2765, assembly GCA_002352665.1. Lineage (GTDB taxonomy): Bacteria > Bacteroidota > Bacteroidia > Flavobacteriales > Flavobacteriaceae > Aureibaculum. The sequence goes on along the minus strand of DEIV01000006.1, from coordinate 27,466 downwards.
ACAACTCTTGGTAAGATGTGGGTTTTAGTATCAGATATTAGATAAGTAGAGAAACTGTTCCTTTGTTTAAATGTTGTATTAAATAAATTGCTTCCTGTAATCTTATATGACCATGCACTATTTTCTTTTTTATAAGAAATAATTGCATTGGCTATTTCATATGTGTTTTTTAAACCAAAAGTATTATTTTTATAATTGTATCTTGTGTATTCAAAATTAAAAATGAATCTTTTAAAAAAATCATAATCAATATTAATAAAAGGTTCATCTGTTATAAATTCAGTCTCACTGTTACTTAATGTATAAGTACTAATATTTCGATTAAATCCCACTTCTATGGTTGGAAAATCATCATAAAGCGTTTTAGCCGACAATTTAATTATAGTAGTATTATTTTTATTTGTTTCAAAAATTTCATTTGTTTTTTGAAGATATTTAGATGTAACATAATTTAAACCTATACTAAATTTTATATTTTTAATTTTCTTCCTAAGGTTTCCACTGAACCTCCATTTTTCTTCTTGATTTTTTATTAGAATCGGACTTAAATATTGATTTACGCCTTGATAATTTACTGTATTTTTTATTCCTTTAACTTTTTTAATATAACTAATATTTGCAAATAGCGAAATGCCACGATACATTTTGAATTGATTGTATCTCAATATTGCCGAATGGTACAACTCGTTTTTTAAGTTTTCATTTCCTCTGAAAACTGAATTATATGACTGCAAATAAAATTGGCTTGCAAAATTTGAAGCATCAGAAAATAAAGTCTTAAGGTTGTAATTAAAATTTATTTTTTTTGATTTATTAAATTCTATTTTAGCTAAAAAATCAGGAAGAATAACTATTTTATTTTTTTTGACTTTTGTTTGTTGATTGATTTCCCATTTATAAGAATGTACAAATAAACCTTGTTTAAACGTGAAAATTCCTGTTCTAAATTTATAATGTATCCCCAAAAAAAAATCATATAACTTAAAATCTAAATCGTTTCCAAAATCTGTGTTGTTAAAATTATTAATCGTCCCATCGGCTAATATTTGGCTATCATTAGTTAAGAAGTGTTGTTTTATAAAAGTGTTTCCAATAGTTGAATAAATATGTTTTTTTTTATTTAATACCCAATAATGCTTAAAAACAGCCTCAAAATTATTTCTTTTAGTTTCTTTTAATTGTTTGAGTTTATAAATCGATTGACTAGTAGCAGGAATTAGATTTTGTAAAATAGGATTATTACTTTCCCAAAATATTATGGGGTTATTTTTATCAAACGTAAAATCTGCAATAAAGGAATATGTATGCTTTTTTGATGCTCTTTTATGCCATTCTATGTTTTGATTAAAATATGTAGCTACCAATTCTTTTGTTATTAAAAAATTACTATTTGTAATATCTATATTTGAATTTATATTACTATTATATATATAATTAGTTTTTTTAAATTGCGTATTAAAATACCATTGCTCTTTTAAATTTGGTGTATAATCAAAAGTTAGCTTTCCAATTCCTAATATATTTTTAGCATTTGTTTTTATATTTTTTGTTTCGTCAAAAGTATTATATTGATTTATAGACTGTTCAAATGTTTTCTCTTTGGAGTGAGAAAAAATACTATAACCAGAAACATTGAGTTTGTTATTAACTTCTTGGCTAATATTTAATGCCCCAAACTTATTCTTACTACTAGTTAAATCTCTTGTTTCTAAAAACTGTGAAAAATCACTATTTGATGTTTTAAAAATAGAATTACCTCTTTTAAAAACCGCATTTATCCCTCCTTGAAAATTTAAGTAGTCCTTATAAGTAAATGTCTTTTCGGCTGTATTATTAAGGTTTCCTATAAAATTAAGATTTGTTTTGGGGCTGTAGTAAAAAAGGTTGCTATGAGCACGGTAAAATTCTTGATTTCCTTTACCCAATTCTACATCACCAAAAACAAACCTTTTTTTTTCTTCTTTTAATTTAATATTCATTGCCATATTATTACTATCTGACAAGTTTTTTAAAAAAGCTATTTCATTATAATTATCTAACACTTCAATTCTTTCAATAGCATTAGCAGGAATATTTTCTACCGCTAGTTTAGTTCCTGCTCCAAAAAACTTCTTACCTTCTACCAACATTGTTGTGACTTTTTTTCCTTGTACTGTTACCGTACCCTCCTTGTCAACTTCAACTCCAGGTAATTTTTTAAGTACATTTTTTAGCTTACGTTCTTCACCTGTTATGAACTTGTTTGTGTCATAAATAATAGTGTCTTGTTTTACCGTTACAGGTAGTTCAACAAACACTTCTTCTAACCTATTATCTTGTTCTATTAAAATAACATTTCTAGTCGTATCTTTTATTGAACTGTATTCAAAACTATAAGTATTAAACCCCATATAACTTATTGTAATAGTATAGTTCCCTTTTTTTAAGGTAATTTTATAACGTCCTTGTTCATCCGTTATAGAATACAGCAATTGTTTAAGAGAATCTTGAGGTTTTGCAATTACATTTGCATAAGATAGAGGCACTTGTAAACTGTCTTTTACGGTACCTTTTAAAATTGTTTGAGAGTACCCATAAAATTTAAAAAATAATAATAGTATTATTATTTTAGTTTTATACATTTTTTTTATTAATAATCAAATATAATTTTTGGAGTGGAGTATAATTAATTTTTCTTTCTTTCTTCAATCATTTCTTTATATCTTTTATAGGATTCTTCTCTGGATATTACATTCTCTATTTTTGGCACTTTAAACTTAACTTCTTTTGTAGGATTTAAGCTAATTTTAGATGCAATAATTGAATACTCTTTCTTGTTAATTTCTAAAATTAAGCCAGGTAATCCTTTATAGTATTTTGGACCATAATTTAAAGGAATCTTGGGTGCAAACCAAGCTATTACCTTTTCGTTGTAAAAAAACCCCTTCCTACTATAGAGTTCTTCTGTCGCAATTGCTTGATAACATAAATATTTTCCGATTTTTTTAGTTTTTTCAGTTACTTCCCATTTAAGAGATTTATGTGAAATGTTGCCAACTCGATTGTTTATTTCAATTATATTATTCAAAGAATTATTCGTGTAAAAAGGCGTGATACTTATTTTGCCTTCAGTTAAATTATAGCCATTTTCCATTTCAAGATTTTGGATACCATAGTAATAAGATTCATTCTTTTTAAATTTTAAAATTAACTCAATATCTTTGGCATTCTTAATAAACTCGGCATATGTTTGTTTAAGAGACATTGACCATTCTTTTTTGGTTTTAATGTCTATCATAGCACTATCAATATATTTTTGAGTGAGAGAGCCTATATATGTAATTTGCCCTGATTGATTTTGCCCAATAACAAAATTCATAAAAAAAAGAGCAAAAAACAGTAATAATTTTTGAATAATTTTTTTCATAATTTTCTTTGAAATTTTTCTTTGAAAATCTAAATTCAAGTAGTAGATGAAACTTTTATTAGTAAATAAAAAATTGTAATTTACTAAATATGTTTAGATTTTCAAAGAAAATTAGTTTATTTCTAACAGCCGTTTACTACCATACAAGCATCAAATAATCCGAAGTCATTAGGAAAAACTGTGTCACAAACATCAAAGACATTTGAACAAGGAACTTGTTTAAAAACTGGGACTTCAGAAATAAATCCTGTATTTTCAATGACAGGAATAACTTCATTATTGCCTGAATTCATAACAGCTTCTTCGTTATTAAGTGCAGAGCCAGCATAAGCAAAGCTAAACATAACAGTAAGGATTATTATAATTTTTTTCATTTTATTCATGATAAATTTGTTTTAATGTTACTAATTACAGGTTTTAAAGTCACTGTTTTTAGTTATTCTGACCTTTTGGGGATTTCATTTTATTGAATTATCCAACTTTTGCAAAAGTATTCTACAAACATCAAAATAATAATTATACCATACAATACCCTAAAAGTTCTAAATTAGAACTTTTAGGTATACAAAAATCTTATGTTCTTTGCAATTGTATTTAAAAAAGTATATATTTGAACTGTCGCGAGTGAATTATTTTAAGAAAGTATAAGCACTTATAAGAGTATAAATAGTAGTAATATATATTAGTTAATCAAGCTAAATCATTTACTACTTCTTAAAACTACTTCTTAAAACTACTTCTTAAAACTACTTCTTAAAACTACTTCTTAAAACTGCTTCTTAAGAGCTAAACTATGAAAAAAACAATTGAAAAGATTAAAACAGCAAGATTAGAAAAAGGCTATAGTCAAGATTATATGGGCTTACAATTGGGTATTAGCCAACGTGCTTATTGTAAATTAGAATGTGGTAAAACAAAATTAACCCTAGATAGATTAAGAATCATAGCAAAATTGGTAGAATTAAATCCAGAAGAATTATTATAAGATTACCGAGTTGAAAATGAACTTAAAAAGAATACAACAACACTTTTTCATTTTCTTTTAAAATAGTGTCCAAGTCATCTAAAAATTGGATAGATACCGTTGGACAACCCCAACTTACGGCTAAAATATTAGGGTAAATTTCCTTATCATCAACACCTTCCCAGGCATGTAGTACAACCACTCTTTTACGCATATTGGTATTTGAATCCTCTAATCCGTCAAGCCAATATTTATAATTTTTACCCCAACTACTATAATCTCTTTTACCAACAACTGCCATACCTAAAGATGTACAATGACTCTCATTTACATTACCAAATACCGTTGGAATTCCACTATTATTTTTTCCTTTTGCTCCGCCATGACAAACCAACCCTTTTTTAATGATTTCATTGTTCTTTAAATCAACTACGAAAAAACGTTGATAGCCACTATGTAAAGAATAGTCTATCATTAATGCAATATCTTGATTATAGTGGTGTTGTTTGGCGTAGTCTTTAAGGTGTGTTATTTCTTTAGCATAATCTTTAGTCTTAACAATGTTAGCTTTGATAACATTGTCAACTACGAAAGCATTAGGTTTAGCCTTTTTGCAAGAAAATATAAGGCTAAAAATAAATAGGAAAGTAAAGCTTAATCTCATTTCTTTTTTTTAATTATAATTTTCTTCTTTCTAGAAGGAACTTAGGATGATCTTCTTACGGATGTGTATTTACCCAAACTTCACCATCTTCAAAATGTTCTTTTTTCCAAATAGGCACGGTTTCTTTTAAGGTGTCAATGGCAAATTGACAAGCCTCAAAAGCCGCTTTTCTATGAGGAGACGAAACACTAATGATTACAGGAATATCACCTATTTTCAACTCCCCTTCAGCATGATGAATGGCTATTTTTAAAATATCAAAATCGGCTAAAGCCTTGTTGGCTATTTTTTGCATTTCTTTAATTGCCATGGGTTTATAAGTTGAAAAATCTAATAATATAACCGACTTATCTTGAGTTTTATTTCTTACCGTTCCCACAAATTGGGCTATACCACCACAAGAAGCATCTTGCACAAAATCATAACAATCCTGTAAATTTAATTTTTGGCTTGTAATTAATATTGAGGTGTTTTCTATCATTTTTAAAACTAAGATTACAAAGTTAGGAAATCTAAATGTACTTTTGCAGACTTAAAATATAACAAAAAATGAAAAATTCATTTAGAGTAGTATCTATTTTAGAAGGTTTATCCTATATTATATTATTGTTTATTGCAGTACCTATTAAGTATTTGGGCAATGACGAATCTTATGTAAAAATGTTAGGTATGCCCCACGGTTTACTATTTGTAGCTTATGTAATATTGGCATTTTTATTAAAATCTGACTTGAATTGGAATTCCAAAACTTTTTGGATGATACTAGCTGCTTCTGTGATTCCTTTTGGCACTTTTTATATTGATAAAAAATATTTACGGTAGACTTATTGCCTATCAGGTATTTAGCTTCATTCAATTTTCCCGAAATGTAAATTTTATTACTTAAAGCTAAACTTTTCACATCTTAAGTTCCCTTCCTTTTGGATTAACAAAATTAAAGCACTGCTTTAATAGTGATTACCTAGCGAAGCTTTAGTTTGGGATGGAATTATCCCCCACTTACTGGAGGGATCAATGCTAGAACATCATTTTCTTTTATATTATAACTATCATTTTCATATGCCTCATTAACAGCTACTGAAAAGTTTTGATACGCAATTAATTTAGGATACTTTTTTAGAAATTGTAGTTTAACATCTTTTATATTAGACGGAGATACTACCTCTATCGATACAGTATTTTCTCCAATAATATCTTTTAAAATTCCAAAAAGTAAAACAGAAATTTTCATAGATACAAATGTAAAAAGTTTTAGTGATAAATAGACTTTTTCACCTAATTAAGTAACAAAAGTTACAAATTGGATAAGTATTTTGATTAACTTTGAACATCTAGCTCATACTTTAAGTCAAGAGACAAAAACAAACCAAAATAAATGAAGTACGGATTTATTATTGACAATCGAAAATGTATTGGTTGTCACGCTTGTACAACTGCCTGTAAAAGTGAACATGATGTAGCAGTTGGAGTTAACAGAACTTATGTTAAGCAGGTAGAAAAGGGAGAATTTCCAAATACACGTAGAATTTTTTCAGTAATGCGATGTAATCATTGTACAGATGCTCCTTGCGTTGAGATTTGTCCGGTAGAAGCATTGTATACACGTGAAGATGGCATTGTAGATTTTGATAACAACCGGTGCATTGGTTGTAAGTCTTGTATGCAAGCATGTCCTTATGATGCCTTATATATTGATCCTGATAATAATACAGCTGCAAAGTGTAATTATTGTGCTCACAGAATAGAAGTTGGTCGTGAACCTGCTTGTGTTACCGTTTGTCCAGAACATGCAATTATTGCCGGTGATATGGAAAATCCACTTACTGAGATTTCTCAATTATTAGCCCGAGAACAAGTAACTGTACGTAAACCGGAAAAAGGGACTAATCCTAATCTGTATTATATTGATGGTGATTATTCTTCTTTAAATCCTGAAGCAACAGATAAGTCCGGAGACTTTTTATGGAATTCTCAAGCAAGAGGTGTTGGTCATTTTGCTAAAGCAGCTGAAAAAATGGTTAATTCTAATGATGATGTAAATCTGTTACAAATGACGCTTGACAATGATATGCAATCTGCTTATCATAAAAATGAAAATGAAAACCCAAATTATATCGATGTGCTTAACGGAAAAGCACGAAGGGTTTATGATACACCAGACAAAGGTATTCTTTGGGGTTGGGAAGTGTCGGCTTATGTAATGACAAAAGCCATTGCCGCCGGTGCATTTTTAATACCGTTTTTAGCAATAATATTAGGTTATGAGGTTTCAGATACAACCAAACTTTGGTCAGCAGGAATCTCATTGGTATTCTTGTCGTTAACCGGATTGTTTTTGGTGATGGATTTAGATAGGCCTGACCGTTTTTTAAACGTATTGTTACGTCCACAATGGAAATCGTGGTTGGTAAAAGGGGGTTACATTATTACTATTTTTGGTTTGTTAGTTACGCTATGGGGAGCTATGACTTTCTTTAAAATAAAAGCAGGAGAAAGTGTTTTATTGTGGATTACTGCTTTCTTTTCCATAATGTTAGCTATTTATACAGCCTTCCTATTTGCACAAGCAAAAGGAAGAGATTTCTGGCAAAGTCCAACTTTACCATTACATATGTTAGTGCATAGTATTATGGCAGGAGTAGCGATATTTGTCTTGGTTTCTTTATTTACAGGAATAGAAAATTGGATGTCAATTTTAAAATTGACATTGATAGTAGCACTAATAGTAAACTTATTTACTATGGTTACAGAATTAACAATAACACATCCTTCAACATCAGCTCATGCTGTAGTTGAAATGATTATAAAAGGAAAATATAAAAATCTGTTTTGGTTTGTTGTAGTTCTTGTCGGAAATGTTTTACCATTGGTACTATTATTAGTGGCACCAAGTGCAACATTGTTAGTGGTATCTGCAGCATTAGTTCTAATTGGAATTTATGCCACAGAAAAAATATGGATTGAGGCACCACAAAGAATACCATTAGCATAATAGATCCTTTGTGAATCTTCTTTTACTTTGTGAATCTTAGTGTAACAACTATTCCACAAAGGGACACAAAGAAATCACAAAGACACTCAAAGAAAAATAAAAGATTATGGGTTACAAAAAACCATCCTTCATTGAAGGAGTTGCAGAAAAATTAGGAATCATTCCAAATTTACATAAAGAAAAATACCAAGAGTTTGATGGCGATATGCGTCAATTTTCTGACGAAGAAGTGGCCTCAATGTATGAAAATTTTCCGCCACCAGAAAAATGGGATAATTGGGTAGAATATAATCCAAAAGTTTGGCCTAAGAAAGAAAAAACTACGTATCAAATTGTACCAACAACTTGTTTTAATTGTGAATCTGCTTGTGGCTTAACCGCATTTATAAATAAGGAAACACAAGAGGTGGTGAAGTTAGAAGGTAATCCACATCATCCGGGTTCAAGAGGTAGAAATTGTGCAAAAGGACCAGCAACCATTAATCAAATTACAGATCCTGATCGTATTTTATTTCCGTTAAAACGAAAAGGAAAACGAGGAGATGGAGATTGGGAACGTATTTCTTGGGATGAAGCCTTAGATACCATAGCCGCTAGAATTAGAAAAGCAATTCAAGAAGATCGTCATAATGAAATTGCCTATCATGTTGGGCGTCCGGGGCATGAAAAATTCATGAATTGGGTTTTACAAGGCTGGGGCATTGATGGTCATAATTCTCATACAAATATCTGTTCATCTGGGGCACGTTTTGGATATAATATTTGGTATGGATATGATAGACCTTCGCCAGATCATTCTAATGCAAAATTTATTTTATTGGTTTCCGCTCATTTAGAGTCAGGGCATTATTTTAATCCGCATGCACAACGTATTATTGAGGGAAAAATGAAAGGTGCTAAATTGGCAACTATGGATCCGCGTTTGTCTAATACCGCATCTATGTCCGATTATTGGATGCCATCTTATCCGGGCACAGAAGCAGCCGTTTTATTGGCTATGGCGCTTATTATTTTAGAAGAAGGTTTATACAATAGAGAATATTTAGAAAACTGGACAAACTGGCAAGAATATCTTATGGCTCGTCATAGTGATAAGGCAGTAACATTTGAGAATTACATTGTTGCAATGATTGAGGAGTATAAGGAATTTACACCTGAATATGCAGAGAAAGAATCGGGTGTTAAAAAAGAAATGATTGTTGAGATTGCACATAAAATTGGTGAGGCAGGAGAACGTTTTGCATCGCATAACTGGCGTGCAGCCGGTGCTTCTAATCTTGGTGGTTGGGCAGTTGCCAGATGTTTACATTTCTTAACAGTATTAACCGGGGCTGTTGGGGCAAAAGGAGGAACATCTCCAAATTCATGGAATAAATTTTCTCCAACACAGCCAAATCCACCAAAACCTCAAAAAGTTTGGAACGAATTACACTTCCCTAAAGAATATCCATTAGCATTCTTTGAAATGAGTCAGTTATTACCACATTTCTTAAAAGAAGGCAGAGGTAAAATGGATGTATATTTCTCCAGAGTGTTTAATCCGGTTTGGACTTACCCTGACGGATTTACTTGGATGGAAATGTTTATGGATGAATCTAAGTTTGGTCTCCATACTGCATTAACACCAACCTGGAATGAAACTGCTTTTCATGCTGATTTTGTATTGCCAATGGGATTAGCATCTGAACGTCATGATATCAATTCTTATGCTACTCATGGTGGTACTTGGGTCGCTTTCCGTCAACCCGTGTTGCGAGAAGCAGCTCGTAGAAATGGTAATCCTGTAGAGTTTACTTATGAAGCAAATCCAGGTGAGGTATGGGAAGAAGATGAGTTTTGGATTGAATTGTCTTGGCGTATAGATCCTGATGGAAGTATGGGAATTAGAAAAACATTTGAATCTCCTTACAGACCTGGAGAAAAAATTACAATAGATGAATATTACCAATATATTTTTGAACGCATTGACGGATTAAATGAAGTCGCGGCTAAAGATGGGTTTACCGGTCAATTTGCTGCATTGGAATATATGAAAAAATATGGTGCTTATGAAATTGAAAAAGGGGAATCATATAAAATGAATGAACGACCCGTTTCTGAAGAGAAATTAAAAGGTGCTGATATTGATCCGGTAAATGGAGTTATCCGTAAAGGAGGAAAAGACATTGGCGTGATGATAGATGGGCAAGCAGTAGTAGGTTTTCCAACACCATCGCGTAAAAATGAATTTTATTCACAAACTATGGTCGATTGGAAATGGCCCGAATATGCTACACCGGCTTATATAAAATCGCATATTCACAATGATGTGTTAGATAAATCAAAGGGAGAATATGTATTGGTACCCACTTTTAGATTACCCACTTTAATACATTCACGTTCGGGTAATGCAAAATGGTTGGTAGAGATATCTAATAGAAATCCGATTTGGATGCATCCAGATGATGCGGCTAAATGGGGATTCAAAACAGGAGATTTGGTTAAAATGAATACGGATATTGGTTATTTTATCGATAAGGTTTGGGTAACCCAATCTATGAAACCTGGGGTTGTGGCTTGTTCACATCATATTGGCCGCTGGAGAAGACCACAAGACAAAATAGGAAATCGTTGGGCAACAAATACAGTTAATATTGAGGGTGATGGTAATGGTGGTTGGAAAATGAATACCATTGCAGGTGTGAAACCATTTGAATCGAGCGATAAAGACTCTAAACGAATTTTCTGGAAAGATGGTGGTGTACATCAAAATATTACACATGCGGTTCATCCTGATCCAATTAGTGGTATGCACACTTGGCATCAAAGAGTTAGAATTGAAAAACCATTACCAGGAGAAAATTATGGTGATATTTTTGTAGATACTAATAAGTCACATGAAATTTATAAAGAATGGCTGGCTATGACAAGACCTGCTCCAGGACCTAATGGTGAAAGAAGGCCACTTTGGTTTAAACGTGCATTTACACCAGATAAAACAGAAGGTGGTTGTTATTATATTAAAGAATAAGAGGAACTCACACCGTGACTTAAAGTCACGGTGTGAGTGTTTTAAACCTAAAATTTAGTCAGGGTTTCACTTAAAGTGAAACCCTGATTTTTTTTAATAATAGTGAAAAACTACAATATATTAGTGAAAAAGTCTACAATACGCTGTAGTTTTTATGATTATAAGACTATAATCGTGAAAATAAAATTATATTTGTGATATGGCAAATATTATTCAGGTATATAAAAGAATACAATTATTAAGAGAACGATATTATAAGGTTTCAAAAAACAAAGAAGCATTACTTAAACTTATTAGTGAGACAGAAGTTTCTGAACAAGTTTATAATTCTAATGCCATTGAAAACAGTACCCTTTCACTAGAAGATACCGAAAAAATATTATTACAAATAGATTTAGATCGTTTTATCTCTGAAAGAGAACTGTTTGAAACTAAAAATTTAGCAAGAGTTGTATCTTATATTGAGACAAAAGCAAAAGACAAAGCCTTAGATTTTGAAATGATTTTATTGCTTCATAAAATGTTATTATCAAATATTAGAGATGAAATTGCAGGCAGGTTTAGAAATTTAGATGAATGGGTTAAAGTAGGAAATCATATTGCTTTTGATCCAAAAAACATAGAAGAAGAATTAGAAAAAATGTTAATCAATTATCAAATTAGTAATGAAGATAATATGATTAAACGGATAGCTAAATTACATTTAACTTTCGAAAATATTCACCCATTTGTAGATGGTAATGGAAGAATTGGCAGGATAATAAATAATTATTGTTTAATAAGAGAAAATTATGTTCCTATAAACATTAAGTTTATCGACAGACGACAATATTACGATGCTTTTAATGAATTTAATTTAAGAGGAAAAACATTAATTATGGAAGAAATTGTAGGTAAGGCATTAACGAACAGTTATCATAAAAGGCTTGTCTATTTAGAAGGGAAAAAGATTGTTACATTAAATGAACATTCTAAAGAAAAGAAAATTTCACATTCCAATTTAATTAATAAAGCAAAACGGCAAACGATTGAAGCGTTTTTAGAAAAGGGAGTTTGGAAAATAGGTCAATAAAACCACTCAAAATGCAGATAGAAAAAGGGTATTTATACCATATCTATAATCAAGGTAATAACCAAAGAAAAATTTTCTTTAAAAGAGAAAATTACCTATTTTTCTTAAAAAAGATTGAAACTTATATACTTCCTTACACTGATATTTTGGCTTGGTGTTTAATGCCTAATCATTTCCATTTAATGGTTTTGGTTAGAGAAGAAGAATTACTAATTAAAAATAGTGAGGGTTTCACTCAAAGTGAAACCCTCACTACTACTCGTTCTTTCAATGACTCTATAGGCATTATGCTACGTTCATATACCAGAGCAATCAACAAACAACAGAATTTTAATGGTTCTTTGTTTAGAAAAGAAACCAAATCAGATTGTATTAACTGTCCTAATTTAAGTCAAACTTTCACTTTAAGTGAAGGTTTGACTACTCTTATTCCTGAAAAACAATATCCACAAATATGTTTTGATTATATCCATCAAAACCCTGTGAATGCTAAAATAGTTAGTAATGAAGTAGATTATGAATTTTCATCAGCTAAAGATTATGCAGGTTTAAGAAATAATTTATTAACTAATAAAACAGTTGCGTTAGAATATGTTAACTATAAAAACACTCACACCAAAACTCAAAATACTCGTACCGTGACTTTGAGTCAAGGTGTGAGTAACCTTAAAACTACAAAAAACCCAGAATTAGAATTAGCCCTAAACTTCGTCGAAAAAACAGATAGAACTATTTTTTTGACAGGAAAGGCAGGGACAGGAAAAACTACACTTTTACATCATATAAAAAAAGAATCATTAAAACGATTGGTTGTCGTTGCACCAACAGGTGTTGCTGCAATTAATGCCAAAGGTGTCACCATTCATTCCTTTTTTCAAATGCCTTTTGGTCCGATTATTCCTAGAGTTGAAAAGAAGTCTAAGTATAAATTCAATAAAACCAAAATTAATATAATTAGATCATTAGACTTATTAATTATTGACGAAATTAGTATGGTGCGTGCAGATTTATTAGACGGCATAGATCAAGTATTGAGACGCTATAAAAGTAGAGATAAAGTGTTTGGAGGGGTACAGGTATTGATGATTGGAGATTTACAACAACTCTCGCCTGTTGTAAAACCTTATGAATGGGAATTACTAAAACCACATTATAACAATGCTTTCTTTTTTAGCTCTCATGCATTTCAAAAGAGTGATGCAATTTCCATTGAATTGAAACATATTTACAGGCAACAAGACGAGCAATTCATTGCAATTCTTAATGAAGTTAGAAATGACAAGTTGAGTCCAGAAATGGCTAAAATTCTAAATGATAGATACCTGCCTGAATTCGTTCCGCCTAAAGATGCAGGTTATATTACCTTAACAACCCATAATAATAGGGCAAATACAATTAACAAATTAGAATTAAACAAGCTAAAGAACAAAAGCTATTTTTTTACAGCCAAGATTGAAGGAAAGTTTAACGAATATGCATATCCAACACATGAAAATTTAGAGTTAAAGAAAGGAGCACAAGTTATGTTTATTAAAAATGACAGCTCTTTAGAGAAAAGATATTACAATGGTAAAATAGGAAAGATTATATCTCTTGATAGAGATACTATTACAGTACAATGTCCAGATGATGATAAAAAAATTGAAGTAACACCAGAAGTATGGGAAAACATATCTTACACAATTGATGAAGAAACCAAAGAGATAAAAGACGCCATTTCAGGATCATTTTCTCAGATTCCGTTGCGTTTAGCATGGGCAATAACCATTCATAAAAGTCAAGGATTAACCTTTGAAAAAGCTATTATTGACGCGGAGGCATCTTTTGCTCACGGGCAAACTTATGTTGCTTTAAGTAGGTGTAAATCTTTAGAGGGAATTGTATTAAAAACACAAATTAAAGAGTATAGTATTATTAATGATGCAAAAGTAGATTGGTTTACCAAAGATGTTGAAAATAATCAACCCGATGATGCTATTTTAAATGTATCGAAAAAAAAATACCAGTTAAATTTAATTAGCGATTTATTCAATTATTATGAGTTTATTTATCCGTTAAAACGAATTATTGATATTTATTATACCAACAAAACAGGTATTGAAGGGACTATTTTTGATGTAACTACAAGTATTAAAGATCAAGGGGTAATGCCTTTGTTAAAAGTTAGTAATGCTTTTAAAAATCAATTAGATGAATTAAGTGCTACAACGGAGAATGTAGAAGAAGACGAAAAATTACAAGAAAGAATCAATAAAGCAATTACTTACTTTGCGGATTTTACCAATGAAAAAATCAAAAAACCATTTGAATTACTCAATTTTTCAACAGATAATAAACAAGTAAAAAAAGATATAGATAGACAATTAGATCAGATAGAAGATTTATTGTCTATAAAGTTGTTTTGTTTAGGAGGATTAACTGAAAATTTTTCTACCAATCATTATTTAGGTTTGCGTGCAAAGGCAGTTTTACAGAAATTGGAAAAACCTTCTCGAATTCTCAGTAAAAAAAGAGAAGTAATTAGGTCAACAAACCATCCTGAATTATTTGAAGAATTAAGAGAATTACGTCATACTATTGCTCATTCAGAAAACCTTAGTCATTTTCAAATTTTCACTCAAAAATCATTGTATGAAATGTGTGAATATTTACCAAGTACAGCACAGCAATTGCGAACTATCAATGGCATGGGTAAAGTAAGAGTTAAAAAACATGGTGAAGAAATTTTAAAAGTTATTCAAAAATATACTACAGCTAAAGGCTTAACATCAACCGAGGTTCGGTACGAAGAAATAGAAGAACAGATTTATAAAGTAAAAAAAGTAGATACAAAGAAAACTTCTTTAGACTTGTTTCAAAGTGGAAAAACAATTGAAGAAATTGCAAAAGAGAGAGGGTTGGTAAAAACTACAATAGAAGGTCATTTAACGCATTTTATTCCTACTGGAGAAATTAAAATAACCGATTTAATGCCAGTGAAAAAGTACAAAGAGCTTAAAAAAATTATGAAAACTACATCTTTTGATAGTTTTTTTGAATTGAAAGAAAAAATTGACAATAAGTTTACTTATAATGAAATCCGATTAGTGAGTACAGAATTAAATAATGAATAATACCAATTTAATTATGACTTATTTTATGGTTAAATTGGTATAATACAGTCAGGGTTTCACTTAAAGTGAAGCACTGACTACGTGAATAAAAATAACTAAATTTGCAAATGCTTCAAAAAACCTTACCTTTTCTTACTTGGTTACCCCTAGCTAAAAAATATTGGAAAGATGATTTGATAGCTGGTATTACAGGAACAATTATTGTAATTCCTCAAGCAGTGGCTTTTGCAATGATTGCGGGAATGCCACCTATTTACGGATTTTATACGGCTATGTTAACACCTGTTATTGCCGCTATTTTTGGTTCATCATACCATTTAGTATCTGGACCCACTACTACAAGTTCTATTGTTTTATATGCTATCATTAGTAAATATATACATCCGGAAACGGATATTGAAGCTTTTGTTTCATTGGCCATATTATTATCGTTTATGGCGGGTGTAATCAAATTATTTATGGGAATTGCAAGAATGGGCAAATTGGTGAATTTTGTTTCCAATTCAGTAATTATTGGATTTTCAGCAGGAGCAGGAGTACTGATTGCCTTTAAACAATTAAAGCATATTTTTGGTATTAAAGTTCCGCAGGGCAGTTCTTTTTATCAAATTATAGAGTATATAAGCTCACATATTTCTGAAACCAACTGGTATGCTTTTGGTGTAGCCATGGTAACATTGGCAATTGCTTTAGGTATTAGAATGGTTAAGAAAATATCAAGACTTTATATGTTGGTTGCCATGGTTTTAGGAAGTTTTATAGCATTTTGGTTAACTGTTAAATATACGAGTGGTATAGAAACTGTAGGTACAATTCCTTCTAATCTACCACCTTTTAAAATGCCTGCTTTTGATTTTGAAAACATGAAAATGCTTACTAGTGGAGCGTTAATTTTGGCAACTCTAGGATTAGTGGAAGCTGCTGCAATTTCTCGTTCTATTGCACTACATACTCATCAAAAATTAAATACCAATCAAGAGTTTATTTCTCAAGGGATATCTAATACTATTTCAAGTTTTTTCTCCTGTTATACGAGTTCAGGATCTTTCACTCGTTCGAGTATTAATTATCAATCAGGAGCCAAAACACCTATGTCTGCTATCATTTCTGCAGTAGGCTTAATGATTGTAGTCTTGCTATTTGCAAAATATGCTGCTTTCTTACCGAAACCGGCTATGGGGGGTATAATTTTATTGGTAGGTTATAATTTGATTGATTTTAAACATATTAAACAAGTTCTAAAGAGTAGTAAAAGGGAGTTGATTGTCTTTGGAGCAACATTTTTAGGAACTCTATTTTTAGATTTAGAACAGGCACTTATAATAGGAATTTTTTTATCCCTATTCTTTTATTTAGAGAGAACATCAAAACCAAATATTGCTGAATTAGGAATAAATGCCAACCATAGATTTATAAATATTATCAGAGACGAGGAGGTTTTAGAATGTCCTCAATTAAAAGTAATTCGTATAGATGGATCTATTTATTTTGGAGCTATTGAATCAATTTCTGATTATTTTATGCAACTTTATGAAAAAAAAGATATAAAACATTTATTAATTATGGCTAATGGCATCAATTTTATAGATTTAGCTGGTGCAGAATGGATAATGCATGAGGTATCAAAGTGGCAAAATCGAGAAGGTGGAATTTACTTTGTTGGCATGAAAGTTGTCAGTCAAGACGTACTAAAAAAAGGAGGTTTTATAAAAAAAATGGGGTATTCTAATTTCTTTATTGATAAAAACAGTGCTATAGCCAGTATATATAAAAAATTAGACAAAAATATTTGTGCCACTTGTACCGCTAGGGTTTTTAACGAATGTAAAACTGATAAATAATACTAATAGTGTACTTTATGTTACCATTGCTACAATACTAATTAATTATTTTTGCACAATTATAAAAATCAAAACTTATTAATGACTTTAAAAAATATTTTTCCCATTTTAGAATGGTTGTTTAATTATAAAAAGGAATGGTTAAAAGGTGATGTTAGTGCTGGGTTAACCGTTGGTATTATGTTAATACCGCAAGGTATAGCATATGCAATGATCGCGGGTTTGCCTCCTATCTATGGACTGTACACAGCAATGATACCTCAACTAGTCTATGCTATTTTCGGTACTTCACGTCAATTAGCTGTTGGGCCTGTAGCCATGGATTCTTTAATTGTTGCCTCTGGGGTTGCTGCATTAGCTCAAATTGGTACAGATCATTTTATTGAATTTGCCATTTTATTAGCGTTGATGATGGGGGTATTACAAGTCTTATTTGGAATATTTAAATTAGGATTCTTAGTGAATTTTTTATCAAAGCCGGTCATAAGTGGATTTACTTCGGCTGCTTCGTTGATTATAGGCTTAAATCAATTAAAACATTTATTGGGAATAGATATACATCGAAATAATAAATTACAAAATCTAATTGTAGAGGCATTTCAACATGTTAGAGAAATAAATTGGATCACGTTTGCCATTGGAGCCGGTTCCATAATATTATTAATTCTAATTAAAAAATACTTTAAAAGAATTCCGGCAGCTTTAATTGTGGTTATTCTTGGAATTGTTGTAGTTAAACTTTTTCATTTAGATCAATTGGGCGTAAAAATTGTGGGTGAAATTCCCGAAGGATTACCTAGTTTTAGAATTCCACATTTTGATAAAAAGATATTGACAGATCTATTACCAATTGCATTTACCTTGTCATTTATTGCATTTTTAGAAGCCATCTCTGTAGCCAAAGCCATTGAAATAAAACATACTGAGTACAAAGTAATTCCCAACAAAGAATTAATAGCCATAGGTATGGGAAATATTATTGGCTCTTTTTTTCAAACTTACCCTGCAACCGGAGGGTTCTCGAGAACCGCTGTAAATGATCAGTCCGGAGCAAAAACGCAGTTGGCTGCTATAATTTCATCATTTGTAGTTGCTTTAACTTTATTGTTTCTTACCCCAGTTTTTTATTATTTGCCCAAAGCTGTTTTAGCAGCTATAATTATGGTAGCTGTCTTTGGACTATTAGACTTTTCGGTGCCAAAACAACTATTGAGATATTCCAAAAGAGATCTAATTATTCTAAATGTTACTCTGTTAATTACAGCAGTAATAGGGATAAAGGAAGGTATATTAACAGGAATTGTTTTATCACTCGGAATGCTTATTTATAAAAGTGCAAAACCCCACATTGCTATATTAGGAAAAGTTCCTGGAACCCACTTTTATCGCAATCGCAAACGATTTAAAGATGTAAAAATAGATGACCGAATTCTAATTATAAGATTTGATGCACAACTTCACTTCGCCAATACCACTTATTTTAAAGATAAAATTCAAGAATTTGCAACTTTTAAAGGAGATCAGTTAAAATTGGTTATTATCGATGGTGAGAGTCTTAATAATTTAGATAGCAGTGCAGTTTATGCCTTAAATGAAGTTTTGGATTATTTTAGAGAGAAAAATATTGAAGTAGCTTTTACGGGTTTGAAAGGGCCGGTACGAGACATTATGAATAAATCAGGCTTTATGAAAAAAGTTGGAGATGATCATTTTTTTATGAGTATTCAAGAAGCTATTGATTGTTATGAAGCGATGTGTATTAATGACCCAAAAGAAAAGAAATATCAAAAATATATCAAGCAGACCAATTAATAAAACGTTAAAAACCAACAAAATGTAACATCGGTTACATAAAAAATTGTAATTTTAACTAACTTTGAAAGACTATAAGAATTAATAATATAAAATATATAAACATGAAAGTAGAACAATTATTTACAGGATGCCTCGCTGAAATGGCTTATTATATAGAGTCAAATGGAGAAGTGGCAATAGTTGACCCTTTAAGAGAAACGGAGCCATATATTAGAATGGCAGAAGCGGATGGAGCTAAGATCAAATACGTATTTTTAACTCATTTTCATGCTGATTTTGTTTCCGGACAATATGATTTAGCTCAAAAAACTGGTGCAAAAATAGTTTTTGGCCCTAACGCTACTGCTGAATATGATATTTATAATGGTAAAGATGGTGAAGAATTCCCATTAGGAGGCGGTAAATTAACTCTATTACATACACCTGGTCATACTATGGAGTCTTCATCATATTTAATAACAGATGAAGAGGGTAAATCTCCTTATGTTTTAACAGGAGACGCACTATTTATTGGAGATGTTGGTAGACCTGACTTAGCTGTAAAACAAGGTACATTAACTGAAAAGGATCTAGCAGGTTATTTATTTGATTCATTACGGAATAAAATAATGACTTTGCCAGATGATATTATTGTTTATCCTAATCACGGTGCCGGATCTGCCTGTGGTAAAAACATGAGCTCTGAAACTTTTGATACCTTGGGTAATCAAAAGAAAACAAATTATGCCTTGAGAGCTGATATGACCAAAGAAGAATTTATCGATGAGGTGACAACTGGTTTAAAACCACCACCACAATATTTCCCTAATAATGTAAGAATGAACAAATCAGTCAATACAAGTATTGATGATGTTTTACATAAAGGGACAACGCCAATACATCCTGAAACATTTAAGGAAATGAGTGAACAGAAAGACATATTGGTAATTGATACCCGTTCCAAAGAAGCTTATGCTGAAGAAGGTACCATACCAGGGGCTTGGTATATAGGTGTGGATGGCAGTTTTGCCCCTTGGGTAGGTGCTTTAGTGACAAATATCAATCAAAAAATAATTTTTATTGGTGATGAAGCACGTATCAATGAAATTGTAACGCGTTTTTCAAGAGTAGGTTATGATAATACCTTAGGTTATTTAGAAGGAGGTATTACCAATTGGAGAAGTCATGGTTTTGAAGTTGATAAAATTGGATCTATATCTGCGGCTAAATTTACTGAAATGCTAGCTGATGGATCAATGGAAAAACCCGTTGATGTTCGTAAAGAAACGGAATATTTGTCTGAACATGTTAAGGGCGTAGAAAATTTCCCATTAGACTTTATTCACTCTAATTTTGCTGAAATTGATCCTAGTAAAGAATATTTCTTGCATTGTGCAAGTGGATATCGTTCTTTAATTGCAGCATCTATTTTTAAAGCAAATGGAGTTGAAAATGTTACAGATGTTAGAGGTGGTTTTACTGATCTGAAGGAAACTAAAGCTCCGTTAACAGAGTATGTTTGCCCAACCACATTACTATAATAATCAATTTAAATATTTAAAAAGGGAGTTTTTTATGAAAAACTCCCTTTTTTTATACAAAACTGGCCTTTATATTTGGTATTTAATCGAAATTGAGTTTAATTTTGACCAGAGAAGAGCAATTGGGTTTTTTAGAAAGCTATAATAAATTTGAATTATTAACTTTTTGAAGGATATTGTATTGCTATATACAAGAAAAAAACAGTAAATTATTAACAAGTGTATAATATTTTTTTAAAAATTGAAAAACATATTATACATTTAATATCATATAAAAAATAAAACAATGAATTTTAAAAGCATTAAGTTATTAATAGCATTAACATTAATAAATGTTACCTTTACTAGTTGTGCTCAAGACGGAGCTAAAAAAAACAGCAATAATAGTGAAACAGAGTTTGCTCAATCGAGTCCAACGGTCGAATTAATTAACCCAACAGATTTAAATGCAAAGTTAGGGGATATCCAATTAATTGATGTTCGTACACCTAAGGAGTTTAATAACGGACATATTGTAGATGCCGTTAATATAAATTATTATGATAAAGACTTTATGGATCAAATGTATAAACTAGATAAAAACAAAGAAATATATATTTATTGCCGTAGTGGAAGTAGAAGTAGTTATGCTGCTTCTAAATTAAAGAAACAAGGTTTTACCAAAATTTATGATCTGCAAGGTGGCATTTTAAATTGGAACAGAGAGAAGCTAGAAACTGTTAAATAGAGATTTATTTATTTTTTGGTGTCTTATACATTTCAGATTGTAACTCTGGTTACTGTATAAAGGTTTTTCTTTTATAATTTTGCACGAATTTTAAAAACGAATAATGAAAATAGTAGTATTAGGTGCAGGAGTATCTGGACACACAGCAGTTTCATATTTGCGACGAAACTTATCTAAAGAACATGATGTTGTCATGGTTTCTCCTAACAGTAATTATCAATGGATTCCTTCTAATATTTGGATTGGTATTGGTAGAATGAAACCCAAACAATCAATATTTCCTTTAGCTCCGCTATACAAGAAAAAAAATATTGAATATATACAGGCAAAAGCTGTTTCCTTTCATCCGGAAGGAGATCTAGAAATAGATAAAGGCTATGTTAAGGCGGAATATGTTGTAGGTGAAAAAAAAGGAACATCTGTAAAAGTAGGATATGACTATTTAGTCAACGCAACCGGTCCAAAATTAAATTTTGAAGCCACTGAAGGTTTAAAACCCGGAACTTTTGGCACCACATCTGTTTGTACTTACGATCATGCTCAACATGCTTGGAATGACCTTAAAAAGCTAATTGAGCGGATGAAAAAAGGCGAGCATGTAAAAATTTTAATTGGTACCGGCCATGCAAAATCTACTTGTCAAGGTGCTGCTTTTGAATATATAATGAATGTTGAACAAGAGCTTCATCGTTATAAAGTAAGAGACAAAGCTACTGTTACATGGATTTCTAATGAATATGAGGTGGGCGATTTTGGTATGGACGGACTTACCGTAAAAATGGGTAGCAAATTAATGTCCTCCAAAGATTTAATTGAAATGGTTTTTGCCGATAGAGGTATTCACATTATTAAGAGGGCCGGGGTAAATAAAATAGAAGAAGGCAAGGCCTATTACGAAACTTTGGAGGGAGAACATAAAATTGAAGAATTTGATCTGGCAATGCTTATTCCGGCATTTTCAGGTCATGGTTTTACTGCTTTTGATAAAATGGGTGGTGATATTACGGAAAAATTATTCAAAGGATTTATGATTGTAGACGCCGATTATACACCTAAACCATACGAACAATGGACGGTTCAAGATTGGCCCGAAACCTATCAAAATCCGTCTTACAAAAATATTTTTGCTCCGGGAATTGCCTTCGCACCTCCTCATGAAATTTCAAGACCAAGAACAAGTAAAAATGGAACGCCAATATTTCCTGCACCACCAAGAACAGGGATGCCTTCAGGGATTACCGCAAAATTAGTTGCAGATAATATTGTTGAAATGATAAAAAAAGGGAATGATAATTTACATCATTTAGGCTCTATGGGAAACATGGGAGCGGCATGTATTGCATCCACTGGTTTTGGAATGCTTGATGGTCGCGGTGTAACAATTACAACAAACCCCATTGTTCCAGATTATGTTAAATATCCGGAAACAGGAAGAATAAATTCTAAAACCATAGGAGATTTAGGCTTGGCCGGCCATTGGGTAAAATTAGCATTACATTATGCTTTTATTTATAAGGCAAAAATGAAACCTTTTTGGTGGTTGATACCAGAATAATTAAAAAATAATTACTAATGGCAAAAAAGATATCAAAATTCAAGAAACGTTTTGTATTGAGAAATCCATTGATACAAATATTCAAGTTTGTATGGCTAAATTTCAAAATTTTAAGTGTAGTGGCCATGGGTCATGGAGGTACAAGAAATAGAAAGTAAATCTATTTATTCTAACATTTTTATTATTATCTTTACAATAAAAAATAATGACAACCATAGAAATATTAAACCTCAAATGTGGAGGTTGTGCAAATACAATCAAAAAAGGAATAATTTCCATTGAAGGAGTAACTGAAGTTAATGTAGATATAGAAACTTCAAAAGTTACTGTTGATACAACTAATGAGGTAGTGATCTTATCAGTTAAAGAAAAATTAACAAAAATGGGTTACCCTGAAATGGGTGATACCAATACTGTACTCCATAAAGCCAAATCATTTGTGAGTTGTGCTACCGGCAGAATGACCAATGAATAAAAACTGTTGCATAGTGAGCATAAGTTCAAAATTAATACCACACCAGAATTAGTTTCTTTTTACTAAATAATCAAAACTAATGAACGATCACTTATCACTTACTGATATTTTAGCCTTAGATAGAACAAAATTGGCCAATGAGCGTACTTTTTTGGCATATTTTAGAACATTTATTGTTATTCTTAGTTCCGGACTGGCTATAATCAAATTAGAAATTTTACAAGAAATAAGAGTATTGGGTTATTTTTTTTTAGGTATTGCACCAATACTGTTATTCATTGGAACCATTCGCTTTTTTTATGTAAAAGGTCATATAAAAAAACTCTATTATAAAGACAGTTAAATAAGCTTAGACTAACATTTTTTTTAAAAAACAATTATATATGGCTTCATTTAAGGACATCATAAACCAAAATGGATACGTTCTAGTTGATTTCAAAGCCGATTGGTGTGGTCCTTGTAAAATGATGACTCCAATATTAAAAGATGTAAAACAGCAACTAAAAAACAATATTAAAATTATAAAAATTGATGTTGATAAGAATCAAACTGTTGCGAACACCTATCAAGTTAGAGGTGTACCTACTTTAATACTTTTTAAAAATGGTAAGCTAGTTTGGAGACAGTCTGGTGTTGTTCAAGCCCATCAACTTATTGATGTCATTAAGCGTAATTAAAGAAGTAACTCAATTCTTTAAATAAATATTGCATTATTGAAATTATGAAAATTTATTTCTATGTAACTTACGTGACATATAAATATTTTACTATAGTTTATCTTTATCAAAAATATTAAAGTAATAATTAAAAATTATAATTATGGAAAATAACGCAGAAAAACAAGAAATGACAATGATGCCTCGCATTGGCGATATGGCACCAGATTTTGAAGCAGTAACAACTAAAGGTAAGATTAAAATGTCAGATTTTGCCAAAGACAAGTGGATTGTAATGTTCTCACATCCGGCAGATTTTACTCCGGTTTGTACTACTGAAATGAGTGGTTTTGCCATTCGAAAAGGAGAATTCGACGCTCTAAATACAGAATTATTGGGTTTGAGTATTGATAGTATTCACGCACATTTAGGTTGGGTAAACAATGTAAGAGAAAACACAGGCATTTATTTTGATTTTCCAATTATAGCAGATATTGATATGAAAGTATCAAAACTTTATGGAATGTTGCAACCTAATGAAAGCGAAACAGCAGCAGTGCGTGCAGTGTTTTTTATAGATCCTGAAAAAAAGATTCGCTTGATTATGTATTATCCATTAAATGTAGGTAGAAATATGGATGAAATTCTAAGAGCTTTGCATGCCTTACAAACGTCAGATAAATATAAAGTAGCCATGCCTTTAGATTGGAAACAAGGAGATAAGGTAATTGTACCTCCACCAAAAACATTAGATGAAATGAATAATAGAATTAATGATGATTCGTTAGAAAAAGTTGATTTCTATCTGGCAAAAAAAGAATTGTAAAAATTTTGAACTTGGATTATGCAATAGAATTACGTTATGAGTTAGGAAAGCACCTTATTTTGAAGTGATTTATGAACGGAATAGGAAGTCTATTGCATAATCCGGGTTAAATGTGTAATATATGTTACCACTAATTATTATATATAAATTATTTTTGCCGCACATTGAAAATAATAAAATCAACCTATGGAAGACATGATTTTTTATGATAGATTGCAGTTTGCATTTACTATCACATTCCACTATATTTTTCCACAATTAACTATGGGATTATCATTATTGATTGTCTATTTTAAGTGGGAATTTTTACGAACAAAAATTGAAAAATATAATAATGCAGCTAAATTTTTCATGAAAATTTTTGCTGTTAATTTTACCATGGGTGTGGTTACCGGAATTCCTATGGAATTTCAGTTTGGAACCAATTGGGCAAAATTCTCTGAACTTACCGGTGGAATTATTGGTCAAACCTTAGCAATGGAAGGCATGTTCTCTTTCTTTTTAGAATCTTCATTCCTAGTACTTTTTATTTTTGGAGAAAAATTAATGGGTCAAAAATTACATTTCTTAACCGGATTTTTGGTATTCTTAGGATCTTGGGCGAGTGGTTATCTCATTTTAGCAACTAATGCCTGGATGCAACATCCTGTAGGTTATGAAATTTTAGATAATGGAAAATATGTATTAGAGAATTTTTCAGCACTATTCAGTAATCCTTGGTTATTACCGGCTTTTTTACATAATCAATTGGCATCTCTTGTTACGTCTTCTTTTGTGGTAGCAAGTATTGGTGCATTTTATATATTAAGAAGTAAACAATTAGAGTATGGTAAATTATTCTTGAAAACCGGAGTTATATTCGGGTTGGTTTCAAGTGTTTTACTCGCTTTTCCTACAGGAGATTGGAATGCTAAAAATGTAGCTAAACATCAACCTGCAGCTTTCGCAGCTATGGAGGGAATTTTTGAAACAGAAGAAGCAGGCTCAGAAATTGTACTTATCGGACAACCGAATATGGTCGAAAAGAAACTGGATAATAAAATTGCAGTACCAAATATATTAAGTTTTTTAACCTATCAAGAATGGGACAAACAAATTCCAGGGATGGATCAATTTAAAAAGGAAGAACTACCAACCAATATACCTGCACTTTATTATTCATACCATATCATGGTTGGTTTAGGTACCATTTTTATTGGAATAATGGGATTGGCACTTTTCTTTTTATGGAGAAAAAAATTATTTACCATGAAACCATTACTATGGACAATTATGTTTTTGGTTCCGTTTCCATATATCGCCAATATTACGGGTTGGTATGTAGCCGAATTGGGTAGACAACCTTACTTGGTTTATGGTTTATTAAGAACAAGTGAAGGTGTATCTCCAACAGTATCATCGGGTAATACGTTATTTACTTTGTTGGGGTTTGTTGCTCTATATATGTTACTCGGATTATTATTTTTAGTCTTAGTTGGTAAAGCAATCAATGAGGGACCAACACCTAAAACACATTAAATTATGGAAGTATTTTGGTATGTATTAATCGCAATTGTTTTAGCTATATTTTTTATTTTAGACGGTTATGATTTCGGCACCGGTATTATACATTTATTCTTTGCGAAAAAAGACAAAGACAAAGAGGTAATTGCAAAATCGGCAGGTTTATTTTGGGATTCTAACGAAGTTTGGTTGGTAGCGGGAGGCGGTATGCTCTTTATGGCTTTTCCAACTTTTTATGCCTCAGTTTTTAGTGGTTTTTACTTGCCATTAATTATAGTGCTATGGTTGGTCGTATTTAGAGCGATTGGATTGGAATTTAGGAGTCAATTTAAATTTCAAATGTGGAAAGATATTTGGGATAAATCCTTTGGAGTTTCTAGTTTATTATTGGCATTATTTTTTGGTATTGCCTTAGGAAATATTGTACGTGGTGTAAATTTAGGAGGTGTTGAAAATGGAGTGTCAATTTATGAAGGGCATTATTTTTTCTTACCATTATGGGATAGTAGTTTTAGTCCGTTATGTGAAAGTCCCGGTGTTATTGATTGGTTTACTATTATAATAGGATTAATTTCAGTTGTTACTTTAGCTATTCACGGAGCGAATTGGATAATTTTAAAAACCAATTCATCCATAAATGATCAACTTAAAACCATTATTTTTAAATTAAACATTGCATTAGCGGTTTTGACCGTATTCTCCTTAGTTGTATGGCAGATTGTCAATCCGAAGTCATTAGATAATTTTATTGACAAACCTTATTTAATAGTATTTCCTATCATCTATTTTACAGGATTAATAGGTTTATTTTTTATTAAAAAATTTAAAAAAGAAAGTCATGGTTTTTTATTTTCTACCTTATTAATTTTAGGAGGAATTACCTCTTCTTTAGCTTCCATATTTCCGGTTATTTTACCATCAACAAATAACGTAAATGAACCCTTAACAATTTATAATACGTCAGCCGCTGAATATGGATTGTCGGTTGCTTTAATATGGGGTATTATAGGTATGATGCTAATTGCAATTTATTTTATTGTGCAAAAGCGATTGATGGCAGGGAAAATTGATAAAATGGATTACGGACATTGATAAAACCTTAATTTTATGACGACTACTTTAATTTCTCTAATTAGTATTTTGATTGGGATTATTGGAGCAAATACAATTGGGTTTGTTTTAAAAAAGTACTCTTTTGGTATCATTGGAAATACTATTGCGGGCGTTTTTGGTAGTGTTTTTTTGATCAAATCATTGGGTAGATTAGGTTTTGATCCAGTATCAATTACTAACTCAACAAACATTAATTAGGTTTTATTTATTATTA
>DEIV01000135.1 GCA_002352665.1 Flavobacteriaceae bacterium UBA2765 | reverse complement strand
ATTTTTCCTCATCATGAAAACGTAAATTTTCTAATAATAAAATTTCACCTGACTCAAGTTCAGCAGCAGCTTTTTCAACATTTTCACCCACACAATCTTCTACAAATTTAACCTGTACTCCAATAATATTACTAACAGTACTGACAATATGCTTTAACGAGAATTCTGGAGTAACTCCTTTAGGGCGACCCAAATGCGACATTAAAATACAGCTACCTCCGTCTTCTAAAACTTTTATAATAGTTGGCTTAGCTGCTTCAATTCTTGTAGTATCTGTTACCTTAAAATTTTCATCTAAAGGCACATTAAAATCAACTCTTATTAGTGCTTTTTTGTTTTCAAAATTAAAATCGTCAATAGTAACCATAAGTATTTATTTTAGATGGCTAAAGTAAAACTTATAATACTTTTAGTCTAGATTTATTTGCTTTTTTACAATAATAGCATCATTAATTACAAAAGGAGTAGGCATCATATTTTCATTTCTGGGTTTGATATTAAAATGCATACTTTCTAATAGATCAAAAGAAGTTTCGTAAATTACCAATGAAGGTTTTTGCTCTTTAGGAATAGAAAATTCAATATTTAAATGATCATCAACATTAGAAAAATAATAACTAAATATTTGCTTACTATTATTGTTGTTTTGAAGAACAAATTCATCGTCCTCATTTTTTGGTAAACCCACGCCGTTCAGTACTAATGATTTAAATGATATTTCGTTCAAAGATAACAGTTCAATTTTATTGACATTGCGTTGTGGCGTAATGATCAAACTCAGATTCCGAAAATCGCCAAGAATAGTATCTTTTACAATTTCAATTGTAGGTTGAATTATTGTTTTGACCGCTGTCTTTTTGTGCAGTTGAATGCCAGTATTGTATTTACTGGAGCTTGTTAAATTATCATATGATCCTAAGGTAGGTTCATCGCCTAAAAATTGATTGGTATACGCATCTACCGTTTTATTATAACTTGCCCAATAAGCTTCGTTTTTATCCGCATCAAATACATAAATAATACTATTGGGTTGTTTTCTATCTATAGTATAACTGGATTTAAAAGATGCAGAAATAAAAATAAGGATAGCCAATCCTAAAAACAATCTTCCTAACACTTTGTTGTTTTTATATGCAGAAAATATAGGTAATAGCAGACCAAATAACAACACTATAAAAATAGCACTAACCATCAACATTTTTAACCCTAAGCCCACAGGGAATAATTGTATCCATGGTACAAACACCATTAATATGGGAATGGACAACAGGCTTAATAATATGGATTGATTCTCTTTTTTAGAGAACAATAATATTGTTAAAGACAATGTACCGAAAACCAAGGTAATGATAAAATATCCTGCTCCTTTTAAATAAATTGCTACTGCTATATTAATGCTTAACCATAATAAAAGAGGTGCTATCATTAAGTCTATCGCCTTGCCTTTTTTAAAGTACTTTGCATATATCATAAAACATATGGCTAATGTTAGTGATGAAAAAGCAGCAATATACCAATAGCCATTGTAGGTAAAACCATGAAGTATATCTTGATATTTCGGATGGATTCTTAGCAATAACTTCCATCCAAATATGGCTATTAAACCAGATATAACTAAGGAAAGCAACAGAGGCACAAATCCTTGAAATAGTCTTTTAACATTTATTTTTTGTTGTGATAATCCATAAATTAATAGTCCAAAAAATAATAAGCCAATCATAATTAACATAGGTACTATCCAAGAAAATGGGTAATACACCATACCAAAAAATGGTAAATTAAAATAAACATAATCTGTATCTGCCTTTAAATTGGATAAATCTGCATCTGCAAAATAAGTAAGCAATGGCATAAGATAGGTGGCTTGATGTTCAAGTGTGTTCTTATCTAACCTTTCATAACTATCTTGTGCGGTATGATAATCAAAATGATCATCAATAAAGGCGAAGTTATAACCTTCAATATCACCATCTTCTCTAAAAACAGTTAAATCTGTGTCATTAGGTAACATTTTATAAAGGCTGTACAATAATGAACTTGCAACAGGATATTTAGGATTTGCTTTTACAAATTGTTCTATTAGGTTTTTATTACCACCATTGGTTTCCATTAACATATAACTGGGCCCTCCACTACCTCTGGCTTCAAAATTAAGTACTAAACCAACATTTTTTGCCCATGGATGATGATTAACAAAAGCATTTGCACCTAATAAACCTAGTTCTTCTGCATCAGAAATTAAAATTATAATATCATTTTTTGGTGGATTGCCCGTCGACAAGAACGCTCTTAGCCCCTCTAGGATAGTTACCACACCACTACCGGCATCACTTGCTCCTAATGATGAATGCGGAGAAGAATCATAATGTGTTAAAAGTAATAAAGCCTTTGAGTTATCTGTGCCTTTGATTCTGGCAATAATATTTTGTACTGTTGTGCCTGCCCTCCATTTTTTGTTTAGTGCTACCTGTTGTTGAATTTCAGTCGTTAAACCCAATTGACGCAATTGTTTAACGATGTAGTCTTGTACCTTTTTATGCTCATCTGTTCCAACAAAATGAGGTTTTTTTGAAATTTCTTTTAAATGTTCTAAGGCTCTTTCAGTTGAAAAATCAGTCAATTTTTGAGTATTATCACTAATTTTATTTGGCATTAATGTATTAAAACTCAAATAAATAGTACCAATTAGTATTAAAAAAGAGAGGGCTGAACTATATTTTTTTAAAAACATGATCTTTAGACAGTTTGGTCATAAATATTAGGTTGAACGAAAATAACAATTTTATTTTAAAGAATTTATCATTATATTTATCCAAACCTAAAATTTACAGTTATGGCAATTAAAAGTTTTCAAGGTAGAAGAACACCACCAAAAAAAGATGAGTTAAAACCAGCTTTAGTATCTGATTATATGACAAAAAAGCTGATTACTTTTAAACCAGATCAGCCGGTTTCTGAGGTCATTGAATCTTTGATTAAAAATAGAATTTCAGGTGCACCTGTAGTTAATGAAAATAATGAATTGTTAGGGATTATTTCTGAAGGAGATTGTATCAAACATATTTCTGATAGTAAGTATTATAATATGCCAATGGACAATAAAACTGTTGAAAACCATATGGTTAAAAAAGTTGATACCATAGATGGAAATTTAGATATTTTTGAAGCTGCAAAAATGTTTTTGGAGGCCAAACACAGACGATTTCCTATTGTAGAAAATGGTAAGTTAGTAGGTCAAATAAGTCAAAAAGATATTCTCATTGCCGCCTTAGAACAAAAGGGGCAAAATTGGAAATAAAAAATTTTATCGAAACCGACTCTACTCAAATCATAACTCAAAAAGTATTTGGTAACTCTCGATTTTGACATTGATTCTAGCCTGAAATTTTATATTTTACCTCACCCAGATCTGACGAAAATGGCAGCTCTGACCTCTCCAAAGGAGAGGTAAATTAAAAACCAAGAACTAGAAATTTCAGAACACTATTATGTAGTAAATCTATCAAAAGTTAATATAAAAAAAGCCCACTCTTCAGTGGGCAATTTCTCTAACTAAACTATCACTTAAACTAATTTTTTGTCTTTTATAATTCCTAAATCTTGGGGAGAAAGGAGATTAATTTTAACGGTGTAAATTTCTTCTGTTCGGTTAGAAATTCATGGGTTCATTTTTTATCTGATATTTTTTAATTTCTTTTAATGGTCAGATAAAATACCTTAATTAAATTTTCTTTTTCATATTAAATTTGAAATTGGTATTTCATAGCAATTTTCCCGTTTATTTTCGACTGAAACATGGTTTGTAACGCTGCTTCGAATATTAAACAATTATCTCTTAATAGTTCCCCCTAAAAAAAGAAAATTAATTTAAATATTTTTATAACTACTTTACTTACAATTATATAAATACGCTTTCATTAAATTATTTCTTAGATAGTGAACTTGATTTTCTAAATAAAAAATTGCATTTAACAGATCAAAAGGTAAACTTTTCGGATTTTTTTTATTTATTTCACTAAACAAAAAAAAGTCCTGCTTTTCGGCAGGACAATTTTCTCTAACTAAACTATCAACTTAAACTAATTTTTTGTCTTTTTTAATTCCTAAATCTTGGGGAGAAAGGAGATCAATTTTAACGGTATAAATTTCTTCTGTTCGGTTAGAAATTCATGGGTTGATTTTTTATCTGATATTTTTTTAATTTCTTTTAATGGTCAGATAGAATACCTTAATTAAATTTTCTTTTTCATATTAAATTTGACATTGGTATTTCATAGCAATTTTCCCGTTTATTTCGACTGAAACATGGTTTGTAACGCTGCTTCGAATATTAAACAATTATCTTTTAATAGTTCCCCCTAAGAATTAGGGTTATTTCTATAAATATTATATAAACAACTCAAATTCATATAGATAAAGATAGGAAAATTGAGATAAATAGAATACTAATTTAATCCTGTTCAAGGGAAATGCTATGAAAAAATATAAAAAGTAAACATAGTTTCAACAAGATCTTAAGGATTTTGTAGGAGAATATAAGTATTAAATAGAATATTCAATATGTACCATTTTTTTATACTTAGCTGAATTATTTAATTGCTATGGTGTATAAAAAAAACTTAGCCATCTTTTTTAATCAATAGGTAATAATCATTATCTAATGGTAAATATCCTTGATCATAAACGTAATAATAAGTATTTCCCGTTTTTGTAGTGTATATAGAGGTGAAAAAATTAAAGTCAAAATTATTATTTAACAATTTTGCCCTTGTAACTTTTGTTTTTCCACTTTCGTTAAGTTCACTTAAAGTTTTATAATTTTTTCTAAGTCGATTATTGGTATTTCTAATTAGGTTTTTGCTATCTCTATTGATCTTATTATTATAAGCATTCCTACAATAATCTGAGCAGAACTTTTTATCTTCTCTACCAATTATTTTATTACCACATTCTGGACATTGTTTTTGCATACTTATTCTGCTTGAATTTTATAAGAACCATCAATAAATTTTAACATTTGTTTTGAGTTAGTAGAAGTTTCAGTCTCAATACAATCTTTAGATGTTAATTTTGTTTGTAGAACATCAACATTGATGTCAAAATAATTATTTGTTTTGTTTTTTGATAAAATTAAGGTTTTATTCTCAGAATACATTTCTGCAAAACAATTCATGTCAGTTTCTCCTCCATAGCTGTAGATTTCATAGTTTTTAAGAATGTTTTTTAACTTATCTCCATTTGATATAAACAAAGAAATAAAATTTGAACTATAGGGGTTTGGCTGAGACATACTACGGGTATGGAGAACTACACCAAAAGCTCTTACATTCTCTTGCACTAAATACCTTGCAGTGTCTATAGAAATTTCAGTAATGTATATAGCATCAGATTCCCATCCATTAGTGGTATAACTTTCAAAATAGAGTTGCTGTATTTTTTTTGTTTTATTATTTACAACCACAACATAACTATCTATAGTAAACATATCTTCCTCTTTTTTACCTATTTTAGGAATTACTATAACCGTAAGATCATGATTATTGGGTAGTATTTTTTCAGCAAACAAACTTCCTTCGCAATCGTCTATAGAAATTGATAGCTCATCCATAACCTTAAATGTTAGGTCTGATGGTTGAGCAAAAAAATGATTTGAGGCTAAAATTAAGATAACAACTAAAAATATTCTATTCATTTTTTTATTTCTTATAATTAAACTTCATCTCTTGACTAGTTCCGTCCTTGTTTCCGATAACAACATATAAATTAATTTCAAAATCACTAATCTTTTCAAAGGTAAAGTCCTCAAAATAGACTCTATTTCCTTCAATTTTTACTAACTTATAATCTTGAATTTCATCTTTTTCTTCCCATCTTTTAAAGTCACCATGAAAATGTTTGAATTGTAATCGTAAGGTTCCTTTTTCTTCACGAATACCTCCAAATTCATAAAAAACCACTTTATTTTCTACCACTAATTTGAATTGAAACATCATGGAGTCTCCCAATGGCGGACTCCAAATTTCTTCGGTTATACCTCCAAAGGCTTCTCCCTTCCAGTGTCCTTGAATCCATGATACATCTTCTAAGGTAGCTTTTGGTGAAATGGTATCTTTGGTGAATTTTAAAGTATTAGATTTAGATTCTTGTGCAGTTCCGTTTAAAGAAATCAATAAAACAAGACTGGTTATTGCTATTTTAAAGAGCTGATTCATAAGATGGTAATTTAGTGCAAGATAGCAATTATAAACGATTACATTCGGCTAATGTTTGTAATCTCATACCAACGTAAGTTCAAATCCTCTTTTTTACAATAGAAATCTTCCATATAATGTAAGCCGATTTTTAATAAAGCATCGTGTGAAGCTTGATTACCCATTTCGGTAATACCATAAACAGTCTTAAGCTTCATAGTTTCAAAAGCATACTGAATAGCTGCTTTTCCAGATTCTGTAGCATAACCTTTGCCCCAAAATGGTTTCATTAAACGGTAACCAACATCATAATAATTGATATAACTATTCATAGATTCTTCGGTATTTAATTTGAGTCCTGACCAACCCATAAATTCTTGAGTTTCTTTATTAATAACCGCCCATCTACCAATACCTCTTTCTGTATATTGTTGTTGTAAAGAATCAATATACTTTTGTGATTCTTCAATGCTCTTTACAGGTTTATTTCCTAAATATTTATGTACTTCAGGATCTGAGTCTAATTCAAACATAGCTTCTAAATCTGTCTGTACAATCTCTCTTAAAATTAATCGCTTA
This sequence comes from Flavobacteriaceae bacterium UBA2765, assembly GCA_002352665.1. Taxonomy (GTDB): domain Bacteria; phylum Bacteroidota; class Bacteroidia; order Flavobacteriales; family Flavobacteriaceae; genus Aureibaculum. The sequence goes on along the minus strand of DEIV01000135.1, from coordinate 45,204 downwards.
GTCTCTGTGTATATTTTCATAGATTTTTTATTCTTTAATTGGATTGGCAATCAATAAGGTATTGGTATTATTTACCTTTTCGTATTTTTCTATGTTATAATGATTGCGTTCTAAAAATTTAATAATACCCTCAAGTTTTTTATCCTCCTTTTCTAAGGAAGCATTACACAAAATAGTTGAATGAGTATTGACTAAGTTTTGCCAAAACGCTGTTTCTAAAAATGGTGAAGGTACTTTGGTGTCTATAAATAAATCGATTATAATTAAATCGAATTTTTGTAAATTTAACTGCATAAATAACTGTGCATCTTCACAAATAATTTTTAAGTTTTCATTTTCAACAATGTCAAACTCTTCCTTGGCAATTTTTATAATTACTGGATCAATATCGATAGCTGTTATATTATTTTGATACTTAAAATCATCTTGTAAGGTTTTGATAACGCTGCCACCTCCCATTCCTAAAATTAGGATCTCTTTTACCGAAGACAAATCCACTTTCTGTAAACCAAACTTTAATATTTTTTGTAAAGAACCATAAGAATAATTGGCGTTTTTTGTGTTCAAATGCTTTTTGCCATTGTACCAAGTGAGTTCTAAATCTCCGCTAAATTCAGAATGAATCTTTTTGGTAACCGGATAAATAAAACTGAGTATTTTTTTCATAGCAGACAAATTTACAAATAATTTGATTAGACAAATACGATCTACTTGTTTTTCATAAATAATTGTTATACAGTATTTTATGTTGTGTTTTATTCGTTTACAAACGACTACATTCGACTACAAACGAAAGTAACTGTTTATCAACCGACTCTAATTTAGAAGTGTGTTTATGTTTGCAGTGTCAAAAGTTCTGAAATGAGTTTAGAACAAGACTTAACTGTTTAACGGTCCTGTAATAATCCGACAACAATCGGAACAGGATATAAAATTTATAATTATGAACGCACTTAAAAACAAAGTACAGTTGATTGGAAACTTAGGAAAAGATCCTGAAATTATTACATTAGATTCTGGTAAGAAACTTGCAAAGTTCTCTATCGCTACAAATGAAAGTTACAAAAATGCTAAAGGAGAAAAAGTAGAAGACACGCAATGGCATAATGTTATAGCATGGAATAAGACTGCTGAAATTGTAGAAAAATATTTAGTAAAAGGAAATGAAGTTGCTGTTGAAGGCAAATTAACAACAAGAAATTATGAAGATAAAGACGGTATAAAAAAATATTTTACTGAAATTGTCGTTAATGAATTACTGATGCTTGGAAATAAAAATAGCTAAGCAAAAGAAAGAGAGAGTGAAAAGAGTGTCCGTTAAAGCGGATGCTCTTTTTTTTAACCCAGAATATGCTCTTCGTAAAAATTCTTAAGTTTTAATCATAAATATAAAATTGATAATTAACTTTGAAACCTTATAAATTTTTTTTTATGGAAATGTCAAACTTTTGGTACTACTTTATAATGGCAGTGGTTATTCTACATTTTGTTGTCGGTTTTGGATATTTAATCTATAAACTATCCCCAAGGAAAAGTGATAAGACCCTACGAGAAAAAAGAAAAGAAGAAGGTGATTCTTAATAATAGATTTTTTTAAAGCATTAGATTATTAGCTTATCCTATGATAATTTAAGAAATTGAAAATTCTACTTCAATAAATTGAATAATTCATAAAACTTTATAAAACCAATTCACATTCGTTGTAGCTTTAGTATTTTTACTGAAAATAGAAAGTAATTTTTTATGTCCGTACAGCCAAGATTAGCACGATTCAACCAAACAGTATTGTCAAAATTTAGAATATACAATAGTGTGTTTATGACATTGCCATTTGATTCCATTACTAAGACCGGAGTATTATTACCCTTATTTCATGAAACTTGTAAAAAGGGATTTGCCAATGGAGATAATCCTACGGCTATAGTTGAATCTTTTTTTAAGAAATATCAAGCTAGAAGAAGTCACCAAAGTCAACTAAATTTATTATTCAGGTTTATTCAATATATTGAAAGACAGGTGGTTTTATTTGATGCTATTGAAGATGCTGCTTTTCCGGTTGTCCATAATATGGAGGGTATTGGTACTTTAAGAAGCCTAAAAGAGGAAACCATATCTAACAACAAATTAGAAGATTTAAAAACATATTTAGAAGAATTTAAGGTTAGAATTGTATTAACAGCACATCCTACTCAATTTTATCCGGGTAGTGTTTTAGGTATAATCACTGATCTAACTGAGGCTATTAAAACCGATAATTTATTAGCTATAAATGATTTATTGGCTCAATTGGGAAAAACACCATTTTTTAAACATAAAAAACCAACACCTTACGATGAAGCAGTAAGTTTAATCTGGTATTTAGAAAATGTTTTTTATTATTCTTTTGGAAATATTTTTGATTATATACAACAGAATGTTTTTGGCAATGAAACTATAAAAAATGAAATTATTAATATTGGCTTTTGGCCCGGAGGTGATAGAGATGGAAACCCCTTTGTGACTCCTGAAATTACACAAAAGGTTGCTACCAGACTCAAACAGACTATTCTAAAAAATTATTATAGAGATATTAGACGCTTAAAGCGTAAACTTACCTTTAAAGGTGTTGAAGATAAGATTACTAATTTAGAAAGAAAACTATATCAAAGTAGTATTAATAAACATGCCAATCATAGCATTGAACTTGATGAATTTGTTGCAGAACTCAAAGCTATTAAAAGTATTATTATAAAAGAACACCAATCTCTTTATGTTTCTGATATCAATAGTTTACTCAATAAAATTCACTTATTTGGCTATCATTTTGCCATTTTAGATATCAGACAAGATAGTAGAGCTCACCATGCTGTGTTTACAGATATGGTAGATACTTTAATGGCTTCCGGAAGTACTATTTTTCCAAAAAATTATCATCAGCTTACTGATAAAGAGCAAATTAAACTTTTATCTAACATAGAAGGAAAAATTGATCTCTCATTGTTTAAAAATGAAGAAACACTTAAAGCTTTAAACACTATAAAAGTTGTTAAACAAATTCAAGACGCTAATGGTGAAAGGGCAGCACATCGTTATATTATTAGTAATACGCAAACCACTTTAGATGTTGTAAAATTATTTGCCATGTTAAAATTAGTGGCTTTTCATGATGATTTGACCTTAGATATTGGTCCTCTTTTTGAAACCATAACCGATTTAGAAAATGCACATTTGGTAATGGAAGAGTTGTATACTAATCCTATCTATAAAAAACATCTAAAAAAACGCAATAACAAACAAACCATAATGCTAGGTTTTTCTGATGGCACCAAAGATGGTGGCTACCTTATGGCAAATTGGGCAATTTTTAAGGCTAAAGAACGATTAACTGCAATGTCTAGAAAACATGGTGTTACCGTTATATTTTTTGATGGGCGTGGTGGCCCTCCAGCAAGAGGTGGAGGAAAAACACATCAATTTTATGCCTCATTAGGACCAACCATTGAAGATAAACAGGTGCAATTGACAATACAAGGGCAAACCATAAGTTCAAACTTTGGTACTTTAGAGTCTTCTCAATATAATTTAGAACAATTGATAAGTTCAGGAATGCACAATCGGGCAACAACCAATTTACCAATGTCTGATGAAAGCCGAATTGTCATGGATAAATTATCCCAAATAAGTTATAATACTTACGTCGATTTCAAAAATCATAAAATGTTTGTGCCTTATTTAGAACGAATGAGTACCTTAAAATACTATTCTAAAACTAATATTGGTAGTAGACCTTCAAAACGTGGTAAATCTGACACCTTATCATTTACCGATTTACGAGCCATTCCTTTTGTAGGATCATGGAGTCAATTAAAGCAAAATGTACCCGGATTTTATGGTGTAGGTACTGCCTTAAAATATTATGAGGATAAAGGAGAGTTCGATAAAGTTTTAACCTTATACCATAATTCTAGTTTCTTTAAAACTTTGGTAGGGAACAGTATGATGTCCTTGTCTAAATCATTTTTTGAATTGACAAAATATATGTCTGAAGACATGGAATTTGGTGATTTTTGGAATATTATTTACTCAGAATATGAAACTACAAAACGATTGCTATTAAAACTAACAGGACATACAACTTTAATGGAAGATGAACCCGCTGGTAAAGCATCAATAGATATAAGAGAATCTATTGTACTGCCGCTATTAACCATTCAACAATTTGCCTTAAAAAAGATTCAAGAACTAGAAAAAGAACGTCCAAAAGATATAGAGCAAATTAAAATTTATGAAAAAATTGTAACGCGTTCTTTGTTTGGTAATATTAATGCTAGTAGAAATTCAGCATAATACTATGCCCTTATTTTAAAACAAAACTCCCAGCTTCTATGGTCAATTCCATAAGCAGCTAGGAGCTATTTTATCATGATAAAATGTGTGTAAAACTATGATCCACACATTAAACAATCATCACCTTCGCCTTCTTTGGCACGGGCAATCATTGCTTTATATTCATCGGCTGTCATTTCACTACCTTCAGGAATTACCGCATTAACTTGTGTTTCAGCTGCAACGGCTTCCGGTTTTTTAATAGTTTCTTCCTCTTTAGATACTGTAAATTGAATGGCGTTTACGGCAGATTTTGTTCTCAGATAATACATTCCTGTTTTTAATCCCGATTTCCAAGCGTAAAAATGCATTGACGTTAATTTGGCATAATCAGGATCTTGCATAAATAAATTCATTGATTGAGATTGATCGATAAAGTATCCTCTTTGGCGAGACATATCAATAATATCTTTCATACTCATTTCCCAAACCGTTTTATACAAATCTTTTAAATCTTGTGGAATAATATCAATGTGTTGGATAGATCCATTGGCACGCATAATATCTTCTTTCATGCTATTGTTCCACAACCCTAATTCTACAAGGTCTTCTAACAAATGTTTATTTACAACGATAAATTCACCTGATAATACTCTACGTGTATAAATATTTGAGGTATAGGGTTCAAATGCTTCATTATTACCTAAAATTTGTGAAGTTGACGCTGTAGGCATTGGAGCTACCAATAAAGAATTCCGTACGCCATTTTTCATGACTTGTTTACGTAATTTTTTCCAATCCCAATTTCCGCTGAGATCATCTTCTGAAATGTTCCACATATTAAATTGGAATTCACCTTCACTCATTGGTGAACCTTTAAAAGTAGAATAAGGTTCTTTTTCTTTTGCAATCTCCATTGATGAAGTTACAGCTGCAAAATAGATGGTCTCAAAAATTTCTTGATTTAGTTGCTTTGCGTCATCACTGGTAAAAGGCATTCGTAATTGAATAAATGTATCTGCTAGTCCTTGAACTCCTAAACCAATTGGGCGATGACGGAAATTAGAATTTTCAGCCTCTATAACCGGATAGTAATTTCTATCAATTACAGTATCTAAATTACGTGTAATTTTCTTAGTAACTTTAAACAGTTTCTTATGGTCAAAGAATTTTTTTCCATCTTTATCTTCACTCACATACATCGGTAAAGCAATAGAAGCCAAGTTACAAACTGCTACTTCATCCTTTGCAGTATATTCCATGATCTCTGTACATAAATTAGAGGAGCGAATAGTTCCTAAATTCTTTTGATTGGATTTTCTATTTACCGCATCTTTATATAACATATACGGATTTCCTGTTTCAATTTGTGCCTCTAAGATCTTCTCCCATAATTCACGTGCTTTTATGGTTTTACGCCCTTTATTTATTTTTTCATAACCTTCATATAATTTCTCAAATTCCTCTCCATAGGTGTCAAATAAATGCGGACATTCATTAGGGCACATTAAAGTCCAATCTCCATTCTCTTGTACACGTTTCATAAATAAATCGGGTATCCACATAGCGTAGAATAAATCTCTTGCACGCATTTCTTCTTTACCATGATTCTTTTTTAGATCTAAGAAATCAAAAACATCTGCATGCCAAGGTTCCATATAAATAGCAAAAGAACCTTTGCGTTTTCCTCCTCCTTGGTCTACATAACGTGCCGTATCATTATACACTTGAAGCATTGGAATAATTCCGTTTGACGTACCATTAGTGCCTCTGATATAGGAGCCTCTAGCTCTGATATTATGTATAGACAAACCTATACCACCCGCTGATTGTGATATTTTAGCGGTCTGTTTTAAGGTATCATAAATTCCGTCAATACTATCATCTTGCATTTGCAATAAAAAGCAAGATGACATTTGTGGTTTTGGTGTACCTGCATTAAATAGTGTTGGTGTAGCATGTGTAAACATTCGTTTAGACATTAACTCATAAGTTTCAATAGCAGCATCTAAATCTTCTTTATGAATGCCAACTGAAACACGCATTAGCATATGTTGCGGACGCTCTACAATATTGCCATTAATTTTTAAAAGATAAGAACGTTCTAAGGTTTTAAAACCAAAATAATCATACCCAAAATCGCGATTATAAATAATAGTGGAATCTAATTTCTCTGCATTTTTTTGAATGACTTCATAGACATCATCAGCAATCATTGGTCCTTTTTTACCAGTACGTGGATTTACATAGGTATATAAATCTTTCATTACTTCTGAAAAGGATTTTTTGGTGTTTTTATGTAAGTTAGAAACAGAAATACGAGCAGCTAATTTTGCATAATCAGGATGTTGTACGGTCATGGTTGCAGCTATTTCAGCAGCAAGATTATCAAGTTCTGAGGTTGTTACACCATCATATAATCCTTCAATAACACGCATAGCAACTTTTACAGGATCGACTAATTTATTTAATCCGTAACACATTTTACGTACTCTTGCGGTAATTTTATCGAACATTACCGGTTCTCTTTTGCCATCTCTTTTTACTACATACATATCTTAATATTGGTTTATTAGGTTGTTGGTTAATTTGATTCTTTATTCGCTTCGCGAATGATACTCTGTTGATACTATGGATACTTTATTCGCTTCGCGAATGATACTATAGATCTATGTTATGCTAATATTAATCATCAAATTTATTATGATTTTTTTCTAAACTTTTTAAAAAATTATTAATCTTAATTCCAAGTATTTGTAATCTATTATGCAAATCATTATAACGTGATTTATTTGTCAATTATTTTGTTTCAAACAATGTTTCTAAATGGTCTGTTGTTTCATCATTCGACGCAAGTGCATAGACTATAAATTTTATATAATCATTTTTATATCGACGTCTTCCGTAGCCTTCAACAATATTTGATTTAACAGATTTCATAGAACGTCTAATTTGACTTCCTTCTTCAAATTTTTCATGAGAAGGTAATTTTAATAACATCTCATGAATATCAATTACTAAAGTTCGAGACAATTCCCAAATTTGTAATTTTTTGTAACTCATTTTATACTGTTTGCTTCGCTCACGATTCTATAAATACTCGGCTCGTATTACTCACGATACTAATTACTTAATAACCTCACAAGCTACTTAGTATCCATAGTATCTAAATAACTAAAAATCTGCATCAAAGCTTATATCTCCGGTACCTCCAGATTTAACACCTGCCTTTTGGTATTCTGAAACTCTTTTTTCAAAGAAATTTGTTTTACCTTCAAGCGAGATCATTTCCATAAAGTCGAATGGATTTGACACATTATATACTTTATCGCAACCATATTCCAGCAATAATCTATCTGTTACAAATTCTAAATATTGTGTCATTAATTTAGAATTCATCCCAATCAAGCTTACCGGTAGTGATTCTGTAATAAATTCTCTTTCTATATTTAAAGCATCTACCAGAATTTCTGATATTCTTTCTTTTGGCACTTTATTTACCATATGATTTTGATGCAGATGTACCGCAAAATCAGCATGTAAACCTTCATCTCTATTGATCAATTCATTAGAAAATGTTAGCCCCGGTAATAAGCCTCTTTTTTTCATCCAAAAAATAGAACAAAATGCTCCTGAAAAGAAAATACCTTCAACTGCAGAAAAAGCAATTAGTCTTTCAGCAAAACTTGGACTGTCAACCCATTTTAAAGCCCATTCCGCCTTCTTTTTTATAGCTGGAAATATTTCAATTGCTCTGAATAATTCATCTTTTTCTACTTCATTCTTAATATAAGTATCTATCAATAATGAATATACCTCAGAATGGATATTCTCCATCATAATCTGAAAACCATAGAAAAATTTTGCTTCTGTATATTGTACTTCTGAAATGAAATTTTCAGCCAAATTTTCATTTACTATTCCATCAGAAGCGGCAAAAAATGCAAGTATATGTTTAATAAAATAACGTTCGTCATCAGTTAATTTAGTTTCCCAATCTATCACATCTTGATGTAAATCAATTTCTTCGGCAGTCCAAAAACTAGCTTCCTGTTTTTTGTACCAATCCCAAATATCATGGTGTTGAATTGGGAAAATTACAAATCTATTGTCATTAGGCTGTAAAATAGGCTCTACTTGCGGCATTTTAAATTGAATTTTGAGAAATTATGAAATTTTGTCTTTTGACCAAAACCAGTTGAAACAAATATTCAATTATTTAATGAATTATAAAAATCATAATTATCCACAAAACAAGAGAAGTTTTTAACAAATTAAAAAAAAATAGAAAATTTCTTAACAATATCTTAACATTCATCTTGCTGATTTTAAGCGTTTTAAATTTTATGCCTTGTATGAAGCAGCGATGTTTACTACTATTTTTATTTTCTGCCTAAAACAAAAAAAGAGCCAATTAAAATTGACTCTTTTTCTTTTTTCTTGAATTACACCTTTTTGATGATGCATTAGAACTTTAAATGTTTTGTATGTTTTTACGTCTACAATTCATATAAAATTCCACCAACTAAAACTACCTGACTCCTATCTGATACAGTATATTTTAATTCTGCAAATACACTTATTTGATCCGCAAAATACCATCTACCTCCGGCTCCAACATTTAAACCTAAAGAATTACCTTTATCCGCACGGCCAATAATGCCATCTGCTTCATCATTAATATAAAAATCTCCTGTATTATAACTACTATAATTTAAACCTGCTAAAGGGTATACTTTTAATTCATCTAACATAATGTCTATTAAATATTGACCATTAACATCAACTGAAAATAAATTTCTTTTTTGACCATATAGTTTACTTCCGGTAAAATAGGAAATGCCTGGTGAAGCGACAATGTCTTCCATAATTTCAATTTCTCCTTTAACTACTACTCCAGGACCTGCAACAAAATCATTATAGCCCAGACCGGCTCCAATAGATATTTGGGCATTTATTGTAGTAATTCCGGCAATTAAAGCAATTACCAAAGCGATTTTTCTTACTGTTTTCATGAATTTTGATATTTTATGTATTAGACAGCTAATATATAAATTTTACAAATTATGTGTCTTATAGAATTGATAATTTTGAGAAATAAAATTGAATGGTCTTTTGAAAAATGTATTCTAGTTGTATGACCTCTTTCTTTAAGTCAAAAATTTCATACTCTTCCTCTGTATTCAAAAGCAATCCAACTTTTCTGGTCTACTCCTATACTCATTTACCTTACACCCAACAGTCATTTATAACATTTAATACAAGACCTGTTAACTATCCGTTTGTTAAATCTGAATTAAAGTTAACCTTGCTTTTCTATTGCTATTGTATTTACAATATCTTGCTGTGTTGTTTTTTGATAAGAACTCTTACAACTAAAACTTGATATGATAAATAATATCTTATTCATTATTACTTTTTATTAAGGTAGCAACTTTTCAACCTTTAATTTTTTAATATAACCCCATAACTCTTCGGCGTTCATATTCACTCCTGAAGCGTTTACAATTATTCTGTCTTCAACTTTATACAATAACTGCATGGCTTTTTCTCGTTCATTGTACTGGGCTACATAGGGCTTTATATCCTTTTCATCTTTACCATCATTTTCCATGGCATAGGCAAAATTTATCATATTCATATCATCAGGGCTCTTCGCACAATCGACTACATACAATTCTATTTCTTTTTTTTGACCTTCGTTGGCATAGATTAAGTGAACATTGTTTTTGTTTTTTTGTCCTCTAGGTGACTTGCCATATTCTTTGGTAGTTACTGATAAATCACCTAGTTTTTTTGGTGTCCATTTTTCAAACTGTTTTTTCGTTATGGGCGTTAATTTGTCCAATTTTTTGGCGATTTGTATTTTTTCATCCTCCTTTATTTGTCTTAAAAACCATTTTACCTTTTTAGATGATGGTGAAGTTTTAGTAAACTCTATCTTTTCTGGCTGCGTGATTTTAGAATTTTCATATTTTCGAACTGCTACTTGATTTTTTTCTATAAAGTTCCATCCTTTTTCAAATTGGATGTTTACACTAGTAGTCGCTTCAACAGCATTATTATAAGATGTTTTAATACATTCATCTTTATAATCAATGGCTTTATTAATATAAAACCAAGAATAGATACTACCTATTCCAGATCCATTATTCTTTGTTTTTTTTTCATCGCTCACAGCCTCTAAAATGGCTACGTATGTTCCATACTTTTTTACAAAAAGCTTGTATTCATAAGTGTAAATATCATCAAAAGATGGTTTTGTAGAATTATCCTTGTCTTTACAATTACTCATTAACAACCTTTCTTGTAAAGGATAAGGTTGTAAAGGAATACTATCATAAAGTGCCTTAATATCAAATTCAGGTAAACTAAAATAAATTATACCCTCTTTATCGATTTTTCCTAAACTAATTTCTTCTCCATTTTCTTGCCTTTGAACAAGTTCTAAGGCTTCGTGTGTATAATCTATTTCTCCGATAAGGTGGTTTTCAACTTTAGGTAATACATTTTGTGTTTGTTGTGCATTACAGGATAGAATTATTAATACGGTTACAATTATTGTTAGTAAACTTATGTTTTTCATGGTTTTATTATTTTGGTTTCACTTTTAAAGGTTGTCTAATTTTTTTCTGGCTTTAAATTCTCCATCACTCACTTCAATAGTTTCTTTTCCACCTAATTCTTTTGCTGTAAAAGAAAAGGTGCCTTCTAGATGGCTATCTGTTTCTTTGACAATAATAAAATTTATATTTTTATGAACTGCCATATATCCTTTTCCATCATATTCTATACTAAAGGCTTTATTCATAGTGAGAACATCTTCAGGTACATCATTTGCCAAGGTTTTATAAATAAACCGTAAGCTGACCTTGTTTTTTTTATCTTCTGTAGCTAGGGTAAACGTTGTAACTCCTTTTACGGTAACCTCTAATGCTAATACAGCCATTGTAGCAGAAATATCCTTACCGTCTATTTTTGCGGTTAAATATGTTGTATTACTTGTTGCGGTAACACTTGTTTCAGGGCTCGTTGTACTATCTTTTTTTACATCTATTTTTTCATTTTTACAACTAAAAAGTGTGATGATTAATAGAAAAATACTTAGTGTTTTCATAGTTTTTTTGTTTAGATAAAAGTTTTTTCTTAGGGTTAATTATTTAACTCCAGTAATAAAACTAGATTCCTGTCTTTGCTGTTATAATAGTTTATTTCTTTTTAGTCTTTAAATATTTTGAAATGTTGACATGTTAAATATAAAGTTTTAACATTATTTCAACATGAGTTTTAGTATAGGTTGTTTAGATTTGTTTATCGTTGGTTTGAATTAGTATATAGATTGAAAATTCTGAAATTTAATCATCAAGCGACACCCTATAATGAATTCTATACCTAACGCTTTACTTAAAAAAATGTCTCATATTAAATTTAAAAAAGAATCAACTTTTTATAATACTATAGATTAAATGAAAATCATTCATTATTTTACAGTAAATTTATACATTCCGTTTTTATTTGAATTTACAATATTTGTATAAATATGAATGATTCCTTTTTCATAATCCCCACCTGAAATTATAACATCTTTACCTGAAGACAAATAATAAGTTCCTGCTTCTTTCAATTTAATACCAAATTTGCTTTTAAACGTTTCGTCTTTTAAAGTACTTATTAGGTTAATTCTTTCACCACCTTCTGTTGTACTTATTCCTTCAATAGATTCTATATACTCATCATTTATAGGAATACTGATTAAACCACCAAAATTTGATTCTTTTAAAAGCATTAAGTTATACCAGACATTCTTTGATTCTCCATCTGCATAATAATCATCTAAAGTAATTTCTTGACCGTCAATAGTAGTTTGTGTGTTTTCAACAATTGAATTGATAATAATTGTATCGTCTATATTAAATAAAGAAGCATTGTTTTCAATGGAAATAATATTATCTTTTTTAATTTTTAAAATTGGAATTTCAGGTATGTTATCTTCTCTATAACAAGAAATAAAAAGGCTCATTGAGATAATACCTATTAATAAATAAGTTAATTTCATTTTTTTGTTTTTTTAAAATTTAATCATCAAGTGACACCCTATAATCAATTCTGTACCACCAAGAGCCATTTTTGAACTCTTTTGATTGTACTTTTCCTAATTTTTGAAAATAACTTTTAGGCACACTAATGGTTATCTTTCCTAACAAATCATCAGCAGATCCACCTCCATCACCTTCAGATATTTTAATTATTGTTTGACAATTAAACTTAAACGGTGCTAAATGTGTGAGCGTTCTAACATCCTGATTTTCTAAATCGCCTGTTCCAGTATCGCCACTATGACGTTGATTATAATGCCATACTTTATATTTATTACCAACACTTATATAGGTTTCATCATCAGAACTTTCTTCAGAGACAAGACATTTTATTTTAATTAACTCTAACTTAAACTGAGCGTGTGTCTTGATTGAAAATAAAAGGAGACTTATGGTGAGTATAAAGAGTGCTTTTTTCATCGCTAATCGGTTTATTTTAATAAATATCTTATAATGTTATTTTTTTAATTGGACTAAAACCACTTTTTTTCTGTTCTGGATACTGTACTTGAATGGTATATTCGTAATTGGTATTGGGCTTTATATTTTTATCTATATATTGTGTTTTATTACTATCCATTGTTTTAATAATATTAAATCCACCTCCATTTACAGCTCTAAAAACGATAAATAGTAATGCTCCTTTTTTTGGATATGTCCATTTTAAAACGGCTTGCTTTTGCTCTTTGTTTAATGTAATATTCAAGTTTTTAACTGGAATAGGTGTGGAAAAATCTATGGCAGTTAAAGTAACAATATAAACGCCATCTGTTTGTAAACCTTCGTCATCTTCAGCCGTTAATTTATAAGTATAAGTTTTTCCTACTTCTGGCGTTTTGTCTAAGTAACGATCTTGATCTTTAAATAAATCTGTACGGTAAATCAGCTCCCAATCTGAAGTCTTTATTTCTTTTCTATACAAATAATGTGTTTGAATATCATTTGAAGTACTTGGTGCCCAAGAGAGTTGAATTCCGCTTTTTAAAACATTATAATCGTTAAAAACAGGAGCCGAAGGTGGAATAATATCTGGTTTCTTTAGTTGTAACATTTCAGAAAACTCAGAAACATTACCTTTAATATCTACCGCTTTAATTTTATAATAAATATCTTCTGTGAGGACCTTAAGTGTTATGGTATCAGTAAAAATAGTATCACGTATAGGTTGTGAAGTAAGGCGTGAATAAACGTGGTCTTTGGCATTTGCCATATAAACATGGTAACCGTACAAATCTTTTTCTTTACCTAAACTCCAATCTAATTTTACAATACCTAAAGTATCAATTGTTCCTTGCATATTTTCAAGTTTTTCTGGGGCAAAATCATCTCTAACAGCACCATATGTTGGATAGGAAACAATGGCATTACCCACCGTATCTATCGCATAGATTTGATACCAATTATTTTTAAGTTGGTTATAGTCTAGATCTGTATAACTTCTGATGTCTATGGATAATAAATTTTTGGTAATCAGTTCTTCTTTACTACCTATACCTGATGATTTTGTGATATAAAAACCTTTTAGGTCGGGTACCACTTCAGCATCCCAAGTAATTTTTAAGTTATTTTCATTTACTTGTTCTGCGATAACATTCATGGGGGTTGGTGGTGGCGTTTTATCTCTACCCATGGCTGTAACCACTTTTGATGGTGTACTTAATTCTGCAAACGTATTGATACCAATAATTCTATATTGATGCTTCTTATAAAGCTCGGTGACAGAGTCTCTATATATAATATAAGCGGCGTTTTGAGCATTTTTTACACTATGCATATAGGGGTCTTTATTTAGTCGTTGAAATGTTTTTCCTTTATCTGATGATTTTTCAATATACCAAGCCGAAAAATCTTCATTATAGGCTCTATCCCACTTTAGTGTGATAAATTTTTCTGATTCCTCTACCTCAGCGATTTCTGGAACAATACTCTGAGTAATTTCATTCCCTTTTAACATTACGTATGCGGTATCTATTTGATAGTATTGTGTTGCTACATTACTATACACACGATACACATAATTCAAGGAAGGATCTATATCGGTATCTTCATATCTTAAACCTGACGCCAATGCTGCATTTCTTGAAAATTCAGCGGCCAGCAATGCAAAAGCATATAAATTATTCAATTCGTTAGCTTTTTGCAAAAAATTGGCATCTTTATTTTCTGGAGCGGACAAGTTTCTTTTACCATGAATGGCTTGTGCGGCTATAGCTGCATATTTATCTCCAGAGGCTTCATTGGCAATAGGTTCCCATTTATCAAGAGCCCATGGCTTTAAAGTGTCTGGAGTAATTAATTGGTAACCAGTATCAAAAAGGTTCGCACCATCTTTATAAGCCAACCGTTCTATCATATAGCCTTTGGTATTTGATAAATGCCAAGCCCCTGGGCTATCTGGAGCCCATCGTAAAATGATTTTTTTACCCGTATTCTTCACTTTTAATTCTAGTTTTCGTTGCGTAACAATAATTGTAGTACTGTCATTCTCAACACTTATATTTTGTGCGTTAATTGTATAAGAAATACATATTAATATGAGTATATAAAATATTCTTTTCTTCATGATTCGTAGTTTAGTTGGTGACACGTACATGCGTTCCTTGTTTCATTAATATTACCTCTTCTTCTTTTTTTACATCTTTATAATATTTTTTAGATGATGGCTTAGGGTATTGATACTGTAAAATAAATGATTGTTGAAAAGGTTTGTTATTATCTTCATATTTAGGGTAAGCTAAAAAGCGATAACTTTTTCTTAACTTTTCAATATCTTTTCGAGTTCGATTATCAAAAGCTCTTAAAAAATCTCCTGAATAAGGTTTGTTAACAATGTATTTATACAATTGTTTTTTAGTGAATCTATTTTTGTACATAGAACTGTAATGCTTTGAATTGCTACTTGATTTTAAATTGTAACAGGTAGCTTCATCTATAGTCATTACTTCCCATAAATCTAGCTGTTCACTGATTGTTGGTAAAAGCACGCGTTTCATTTGTCTTAAGTTTTGAATAGCAATAGGTGGTAAACGATGTCTAATTTCAATTTGTGGTGCACTTACCACTAATGACGGTACAAAATAGGTAACGTATTGATAACCTCCAGTATTCTCATTAT
Organism: Flavobacteriaceae bacterium UBA2765; assembly: GCA_002352665.1. Lineage (GTDB taxonomy): Bacteria > Bacteroidota > Bacteroidia > Flavobacteriales > Flavobacteriaceae > Aureibaculum. The sequence goes on along the minus strand of DEIV01000135.1, from coordinate 29,688 downwards.
TAGTGCTATTTGTTGCGGTATAGCTTTGATTCTCATTTTGTTCTTGAGCTTCAAAAGCATTTTGTGTTTCTTCTTGCGTTAAGGGGGTGTCAAATAAAGATCCTTGCGTAAAATAAACACCTTCACTGTAGTAATTTCTCTTATAATTACTAAAATTAAAAGGTAAACCATACCCATTAACTTTACCAATTATTTTATTAAACGGACCGCTCAAATGGGTCTTTACTACATGTTTGATATAATTATTTTCAGGATAATTGTAATTTCTTTTATCCTTATTAATAGTAAGTTCAATCAATCTTTCAACTTTTAATCTATGCGTATCAGATCCAAATTTATCATAATCTTCTGGCCGTTCATTCCAAGTACTATTGAATGTAAAATATTGCCCCGCTACATTTTGTGATTCATTAAATGTACTGTTCCAATTCACTCCAGTAACTTTTTCTTTAAAGGTGTTATATTTACTGGTTTTAAAATAATATTTATACAGTATTTTTTCGCTAGGATCAAATAGTAAATCATCGGGTAATTTTCGTTCTTTAACGTTAAATGAAGAGCCGTTTTTTAGTAAGTTTACATTACTCTCAGTCAATTGAATTACTTGTGCTAACGGAACATCTCTAGGAATGTGTGATACACTTCTGTTCTTAGCACTCGAAATATCATTGACAGAGGCTTGAATATTTGTACTTTGAGGGGGTGTTTTTTTCTTAGAAAGTAATTGCACCAAATACACTTGATTATTTTCTAATCTACTTACATCAAATGCTACTGTTCTATCATCATGCATTAACCTTATTGGCGTTTCTAAAGGGGTGTTATTTCCATCAATTTTTATAAACCGAGCAATAAAATCTCTCCCTGTACTTCGGTCAAAGACTTTTTTATCTTGGTTTTGTGCTTGATTTAGCACAACATATCCTTGATTAGATAAAGTTTCTTTTTTCAAGAAATGCTTTTGATTTTTTAATGGGTAGGTGTAGTTTACATTTTCTTCTGCAATAACATCAGGTGACTCTCCTGTTTTAAAATTTTCTGTTCGCTCATTAAACCAAGCACTAGTTTTTTCTTTGTTTTGAATCTGAGTCCATTTGCCGTTTACAAATTCATCTGCCATTACTTTAATGGTTTGCGTATAATTTTTATTCCCCTTAAACATATCCGTTCGTTCAAAAACTGCAGCCAAATTGTCATTTTTCATAATGATAGTGCCCGATAATTCTGCTCCATTCTTTTCCTTTAATATCCAGCTTTCTATACGGGCTCTTACCGTTTTAATTTCTGTTTTAGTTATAGGAATATCAAAATCTCTATTTAGTCCAATTCCAAAAGAAGCGGCAGTAGTAGCAAATACACTTACCTCTTTAGCTTCGTTTGGTTTTAAATCTTGAATTATATTGAGGTTGTCTAAAGCATCAGCTGGGTCTGTATATGCCACACAACGCTCGCCAGCTTTAATATTAAAATGATAATTGCCTGCTACAAGACCTCCTAAAATATTATAGGCTATATCTCCTTCACCTCGAAAACCATCTGGATTTGGAAAATTACCTTGTAACATAATAGCTGCAGCAGCCTCTAAAATGGAAAATTTACCGCTAATAAAATAAAGGTCGACTTGCAATCCAAAATCACCACTAATACCGGCATAAAACTGCCCTTCAGTGTACCAACCAGCATTACCTGGCGGTGTGTATAATTTCCCTTTAGTACTTCCAGTACATTGTTCTACATTTTTCATTAAGAGGTCAAAACCTACAGCCATAGCCAAATTAAAATAAAAAATGGGGAGGTCTACTTTATAGTTATAATCCATAGCCGCACCAAATTGAAAACCTTGAACACTAGTTGGATTGGTTACTGCATTAGCTATTTCAGGGTCTTCCTTTAATTCAGAATCGGCTCTGAAATTACCATTGCGTGCATTATTCTGAATGTTCAAAAATGCTTGAGTTGGTGTTGGTAAGCCTAAATCTACGCCTATTAAGTCTAGAGCGTTTCCTGCTAAGAAATAACCTGTAGTCTTTGATATTTCATGCCGCTTGCCATTTAAGGTAATACCTATTGAAATACCTGCTCTCTCACTTTCTTGAGGTTTCCCCATTACAAAATACCATTGGTCGGTTTCGTTATTTGACATAAAACCAGCTTGAACTAGAATGTTATCTTTAGGCCCCGAATAAGATGCAGGCACATTATAAGAACTTCCATTTTCTACTTTTCCAATACCTTTTAAAGTGCCGTTTAACATATCTAAACTCACAATAAGATTTCCAGTCACTAATAATTTGTCTGCATCTTCAAAGTTTTCCATTCCAAAATTAACGTAGGCTTGCATCGGTGCCTCTCCTGTAAAAGGATTGTCATCATTTGACAAAATTCTGGCATTTCCCTCAAGTCCTAATCTGTGCAAGCCACCTGAATTATTAAATTCTCCTGATAGGGTAACATCAAAATTATAAACCTTTCCTCCCCCAGGAGAACCCATTACGGTAGTAAATTTTATGCCTAAGCCCGTATCAAAATCTGGCGTATATTTTGACCCCGAACTATTAATTTCATTTTTTGTAGATTTAATTTGTTTTGAAACAGAGGATAATAATTTACCTCCATCTGGCAAACTACTTTGTGTCATATGATGCGATGCACCACCGCCTAATCCGTATAAATTAATTGCACCCATAGGTATTCCTGTTGAACCAAACAGAATTGTGCCATCTACATACCAATACGAATACCATTTTTTGTTTACATCAAAATCACTTGGTTTTGCATTTTCGTCTTTATGTACACCAAAATCTGCACTCATCATACCGCCTATATCTCCTGGTAACAGTACGGTAAGTGCTCCTTTTGTGCCTTTTTTATTTTCCTCTTTATAAAATTCTAAAAAGCCTGAAATTTTTATGCCTCCTAAATTTGTTTCAGGTTCTAACGTTACTTTTTTTATTTCTGCATCCTCAATACTAAAATTCCATGCGTCGTTAACCTTAGCCAACTTCGCGGTAATATTTATTTGTGTAGAAACATCGAGTCCTGCACCGTCGCCCATTAACGAAAGTCTGGGTTCAATAATCAACATCGGATTACCTTCATTAGTACCCATATCTATATTTTTTAATGTAATCGGAAAACCTGAAACTGTTTTCTGCGGACTCGCCAAACTCGTTTTTAAACAATTGTCGCATTTAAAAGGGTCTGCTTTTGAACTATCAAATTCGAGACCTTCTATTTTCACACCTGCCATATTTAAAGTAAAAGCTCTGTCCTGTTTTTTCTCATCGAGTTCTGTTGAGAAACCAAAAGTTCCATCGAGTTTAAATTTGGTGTAAACTTTACTTCTAAAACCTATTTCAATAAAAGAAGTTTTTGCAATTTTTCCTTTCATCATTAAACCTTTTGATATAATTTCAACATCCTCTTTTGCAGGTTTGGCAGAGAGTACTAATCCGAAAACTTCTTCATCTTCATCTTTGCTTTTTGCTTTATCAAATAGCACATTGTATTTAAACATTTGTGATTCTTTATCTTCTGCAATTGGCAAGGCAATTTTACCCGTAAAACCAGCTTTTTTAAAATTATTTTGAACCATTGCTATAAAAACGGTATCGATAGAAATATGACTCCCTTCAATTTTAGCTTTATCAGTTAAAGGGATAAAATCTAATAATTCTAAAGAGAAACTGACTTTTGGATCAATAATAAAATTTGATGCTTGTAGCTCTATTTTTTTCTGGTCTGTTTGTGCCGTTTCAATAAAATGAGGTGCTTTTAGGGCTATTTTGTCTATCCATAATCCTTTCCATGTATTTGCTAAACGACTATCATCGGTGTCAAACTGATAATCTGTTGGAAACTTAATATTTGGTGGATTTTCTGTAGTTGATAAATCTAACCATACATGGCTCACTTCAAAGCCCCAACCGTAAGCTTTTTCATCAGGTAATTGAAAAGGAGCGGAAAAATGTATTTCTGCTAAATAATTAACCTTATCATCCTCACGTTTTATATTAAAATTGGTAATTCCATATACATTACCTGTTTTTGCTGGCTTACCTTTGTCATCTTCGGGTATAATAACCTCTCTAGAGAATTTTAATTGCAATGCTATATTTAGTTCTTTAAAACCATCACAACCCCATCTTAAATAGGTATAATCTTTATCTGTTCTTGTTTGATCTGCACGAACTGCTGTATGGCCTCGAACTGCAAAAACATTCTTATCCCCAGGATTTAATTCTAAATCTTCAGGTACATAAAAACGAATATCATCACCTAGACCTCCTGGATTAAAACAAAGATCTTTAGCTCCAAAACTAATTGTCTCTTTATACTTCGAACCATCATCACTTATTAAAGGTATATCCGCCAACGCCATAGCATCTAATACAGCTGTAGTTGATTTAAAATCAAGATCCATAACGGCAAGACGAATACGATGACCATCTAGTTCAAAATCCCAACCTAATGGTAATGTTGTTTCAGCACCAGCAACCATTTCATAAACTGTTTTTGAAGCATCAGAAATGGCATCGTCTAGACTTTTTGCTTCTGCTTTACTCATACCTAGCATTTCTAAGCCGTCTACCACTTTAGCATCTCTAGTAACAAATTCTTTGTCCTGTTTTGCTTTTACCGTACCTGCATAAATTTGATTTAAACTGTTGATTTTAATGTCCTTAAATTCAACTTTTACTTTAACATTATTTAGAAAAGGTACTGCAATCAACCCTGCACCTGTATAGGTTTTATTTTTATCTTTAGAGATGGACTTAACAACGAGATTAAATTTTCCAATCTTAGTTGTATCTCCAACTTTTAAAGCTATTGTTCCAGTTTTTGAGGGCTCAGGAATTACACAATTTGATTTACACTCATCATCTGTAGGAGGAGATTTTTCTGCCACAGCAGGCTCATCTTCTCCAATAGTAAAAGGCAGCAGAGAAGTTGTATGATAGATGTCTGCACTTGATAAATTTTCTATTTCAGCATCACCTAAATTTGGGTTTTTCAACCACACCACACGCCACCAATAGTCTCCATTTTCAGTAATAGTAAAGTTGTGATTGAGACTAGCATATAGTTTTTCTTGAATTTTAACAATGTCAAATTTTCTTGTAGTTGCATTATATAACTCATTGATATTTATCTGCAATTTTTCATGATATTGTTGTACTCTATCTTCTTTTTTAGTACTCATTTCTTTATTAAAAACTTGTAGTACCCAGTGTTCGTTTACGTTGCTAATTCTTGTTTCTAAAACACCATCCTTGTTAATATGAACCAATTTATAATCGGGCAAAATTCTTCCCCCTTGTTTTTGTGCGGTTTCCCATTCAAATTTGATGTCTCCAGCTGATACTACAGCATCTTTTGTTGGACTTTGCAAACGAGATTTGGGCATCCCTACCATAAATTTTTGTTGTGGAATATTAAAAGAATCCTCCTTGTCACCTTTAGCTTTAGTAAACAAAGAGACATCACCTGACCAATGGTATTGCTCACCTCTTTTTATAATCTCGGTATTGGTAACATCTAATAATGGAATTAAACTTGCTTGCGACCAATCAGCATTAGAAATTTTTTTACTCTCTAAAAATTTAAGTGCCCCATTTTTCCATGTTAATGTATCTGATTCATTTTTACTATTGTTAAAACTTGCCGTAAATTTCATTCGTTTAATCTTATCACTTTCAGGAGAAAATTTTACCACCAAAGGAAATTCTAAAAAAGGTATGGTATCATTAGCCATAGGATAATGAGGTTTCACATTCATATCATTTGTATCAACAATTGCTTCTTCTTTGACGTCATCGTTAAGTGGTGTAGGAATGTCTTTTACAATTTCTTCATCATCATCTGCAATGGCATTACCTTCAAAACGGATATAAACTGGTTTACTGTGTATTCTAAATTTATACAAAAATCCTTCATTTTCACCAAATCTAGAAGTTACTCGTATAAAATAAATATGATCTTTTTCCCAATCTACATCTTCGACAGTTTCTTGAAAATTAGATATATCATCATTTTGATAAACCTTTTCAGCATGATTAAAAGCCTCCTCACTAATACTTATTACATTAGGGAAATTTGTAGCATCAACAATCTCTACACTATAGGTAGGACTACTTTTTAAATTAGTTTGTTGCCAAATAATATTAAGTGGCGACCCATCTAGTGGTATTTTATAATTATTCTGAGGAAATATAATTTTAGGAGCATCTGGTACTTCAACAGTAAAACCACCACAATCTGAAGGAACACCTTTTGATAGTCGTTCGTTAGTTACCGTGCTAAAAGCTGTAAGACAAATTTTATATACCCCATCTCTTAGCATTTGTGTATCTATCATACGTTGCTTTTCATCGATAGGTTCAATGGTTAAATTAGTAGATTCATATAAAGCATCCCAATCATTACCAATAAATTGACGTATTTCTCCAGGTTCTAAATCTATATCTACATCAAATACACGATTACTAAAAATGCGCAATCCTCTTGGGCCATAGAGTTCTAGTTTAAAATTAATGTTGTTTGCAGGTACCTCAAGATTTGTATTGCGAACGGTTGCTAACAATTGATTGGTTAAACCATCTAAACTTAATTGATAGGGTGGTCTTACCCTAACATCAACATCTATCTGTTGTGCAAAGCTATTACTTAGTATTGTACAAACTAAAAGGGTTAAAAGCGTTAATTTTTTCATCTGTATTTTTTTAAAATCTAAACGTATAACTAAATCGACCTCTATAATCTGTAAAGGCTTCCTTTATAATTGAATTTCTATCAATAAAACTTGTTCGTACGGATATGGTATTATTATTATCTAGTTTATGAGATAAACCAATATTCCCTCTAAAAACAAAACCATCTTTTTGTTGATCTACTTCACTTTTTTGAAAGGACAAGCCTAAGTTGATTCGTAATCTTTTTTCTAATAATTGTTTATTAGCACCTATTGATATGCCTAGTCTATTGGTTAATTGTTTGTTTGATTCGTAAGTTGCATAATTCAGGCCTGCACGGACAGAAAAGTCTATTGGCTTCATATTAAGTCGATAACTTAAATTACCTGAAGTACTTTGATTGTTAAAATCAAATTGATTTAAAGAATTTAGATCTTTAAAATTTTGAGAACTCACAAATAGCGAAACAGAATGTTGATTCTTTTTTTGTTTCCATCGATAGGAAGAACTAAGACTTCCGTTTTGACTTACTAAAGCAAGACGAATAGTGTCGTTAATTTCTACATACCCTGCTTCTTGATCACTTTGAAAATTACTGTATTGAGCGTTGAAATTTAGTCCGCTTTTTAAAGATACATTTAAGTTGTAAGATCCTATTTTTCTTAAATCTGTTACTTGTCTAATCTTTTTTAAATTATTTTTTTGATACCCTTGAGAAACACTTAATTGTGCTCTATTCTTAAACAAACTCACTTCAGCATTAATCGTATAATTTTCAAAATCATTTGTGATGCCATATAACCCTAACGATTCGTAGAGTGGTTCTATTCGTTGATATTTTACACCAACACTATACTTGTCAAATCTTAAATCTGCAGACGCATCTCCAGCCAATGCAATTTTAGTAGATTGATTTACAGCTAAAATAGAAGAAAACCTATTCACTATGTCTTCATCTAAAATTCCTGTTCTTGCCAATTTATTATGTGTAAGCACACTTGCTGCTACAGTACCTTGAAGTGTTAACCTTTTAAAAAATGTTGCACGCATGCTCGGGCTAATTACAATATTATCTTTAGGTCTTATTGAAAGTGTATCTGTTAAAAGTGTATCAATAGATTTTGATTGATCTTCAATTTTCAACAAACTGAGATCAAATCCTGCTTTTTTACCTTCATAACCAATTTTAAGTCCGTAACCTTTACGTTTATAAGATTCAGGAAGAATAGTATTTTGTTCAAAAGGGTCTCTTGTTGCAAAAATATTTTCAAAACTTCCATAAAAAGCTAAGAATTTGAATTTTCCAGGTGTTAATTCTACACCAGCTCCTAAAAAAGTTTGCCCTGTCATTGCATAAGGTGAAAAGTTTAAATTTCTATGTCCTAAATGGAGTTTTATCCATTTGTAATAAGGACTTGCACCATAGCATTGAAAAGGTTTTGCGTATGATAATTGTTGATTGCTATAGGTAAAGGAAAGTGGTATTTGAATACCATACACAGCAATAGTTGGTGCTCCATTTATCATATAAGAAAATGGGGATCCATATGAATTTTCTCTTGAAGTTCCATAAAAACTAGCTCCTAGAGAAAAGCTTCCAGAGATTTCAAATGGTTTTTGATTTTTAAAATCTCCGAAATTTTGTGCATGTCCCTGATTTAGAAAACCTAAACAAATTAGAAATAATATACTTTTTATATATGTGTTCTTTCTCATTAGACTATATTTAAAATGCTCATACAGCTCTTACGCTATACACATTATTTTTAAAGTCATCACCAGATACGTTATAACCCCAAGCCTGATTTGCATTTAACTCTGTAGAACTCCAATAAAAATTAGTTTGGAGAGCGGTTCCACCAAAAGTTATTGCTGTAGCATCTACAACCGCTTTGTTGATAAACAATTGATTCAATTCATCTTTTGATGGTAAGAACCAATCGCTAAATCCGTTTAAGTTTAGACTAGAACACCATTCTGCTGCTATTAAACTTTCTGTGCAACCTGCTATAATGTCTTGTGTGTTTTGTACCCCAGTACCAATAGCTGTACCATCTGCACCAACTATTGCTGTACCAGTACAGCCCCATGCTGCATTACTTGCTTGATCGGTGATTGCACTTACTAAACCATGTTCTCCTGTATTATCCAGATAAAACACAACACCTCCTTCGTGAAAATCTCCAATCGCTAATGGTGCTGTAGCACTAACAAAAAATGTTAGTGGTGAGCCACTCAATGGTGTTGTGTCATCTGGCTTAAAAGCAGTCACAGTTAGTAATTGGTCTGTTATTTCTGAACCTAAAGTCCACATTACTTGAGCCTCTCCGTTACTATCTGTTGTTACAGATTGGGCAGAAACAGAACCATTCGTTGGTGTAAAGAATACTGTAGCTCCTGCAAACGGACTTTCAAATTGATCTAATACCCTAACAACAATTGGATTTGCTAAGGTGGTATTGATATATCCTTCTTGACCTCCGCCAGAAACTTCCAATAAAATGTCAGCCGCTAATACCACATTGGCATTTGCGGTTATGGTAAGTGGAGACCCTATCAACGGCGTAGCACCATCAGCTTTAAAGCCTGTAACTTTTAATGTTTGTGTACCTACGGTAGCTCCTAATGTCCAGTTTACGGTTACATTACCGTTAGCATCTGATACACCTGAACTTGAGGATACTGAACCGTCTGTGGTGGCAAAATTTACGGTTGATCCTGCAAAAGGATTCTCAAATTGATCTAAAACTCTTACAACTATTGGATTGGCTAAAGTTGTATTTACAGTTCCTGTTTGACTGTCGCCTGATACTTTTTGTAAAATGTCTGCACCTACTGCAGCGTTAGCATCTGCCACAAAAGTTAATGGCGAGCCGCTAAGTGGTGTTGTGCCATCAGCTTTAAAGCCTGTAACTGTTAATGTTTGTGTACTTACGGTAGCTCCTAATGTCCAGTTTACGGTTACATTACCACTAGTATCTGATACACCTGAACTTGAGGATACTGAACCGTCTGTGGTGGCAAAATTTACGGTTGCTCCTGCAAATGGGTTCTCAAATTGATCTAAAACTCTTACAACTATTGGATTGACTAAAGTTGTGTTTACAGTTCCTGTTTGACTGTCGCCTGATACTTTTTGTAAAATGTCTGCAAAGGCTGGTAATGAGGTTCCTGTGGCAGTAACGGTTAGTGGCGAGCCGGTTAATGGGGTTGTACCATCAGCCTTAAAGCTCTCCACTTTCATATTTTGGGTGTTAACTAAACCTGTTAAAGTCCAATTTATAGATACAAGACCATTAGCATCTGTAATTAGTGTAGAAGGTGATTCATCGCCATCGGGTGTAAAATAAACTGTTGCCCCAGCAAATGGGTTTTCAAATTGATCTAATACACGTATTACTATTGGATTAGCTAATAGTTCACCTGCTGTCCCTGTTTGGTTATCTCCAGAAACCAGTTCTAAACTGTCAGCAACCGCGGCAACAGCTGTTGCTGTCGCTGTAACAGTCAATGGTGATTCACTCAATGGAGTTGTACCATCAGCTTTAAAGCCTGTAACCGTTAACGTTTGTGTACCTAAGGTAGCTCCTAATGTCCAGTTTACGGTTACATTTCCATCTGCATCTGATAACCCTGAACTTGAGGATACAGAACCGTCTGTGGTTGCAAAATTTACGGTTGCTCCTGCAAATGGATTCTCAAATTGATCTAAAACTCTTACAACTATTGGATTGGCTAATGCAGTATTTACAGTTCCTGTTTGACTGTCGCCTGATACTTTTTGTAAAATATCTGCAAAGGCAGGTTCTGAAGTTCCTGTGGCAGTAACAGTTAATGGCGAACCTGTTAACGGTGTTGTACCATCAGCTTTAAAGCCTGTAACTGTCAAGGTTTGTGTACCTAAAGTAGCTCCTAATGTCCAGTTTACGGTTACATTTCCATCTGCATCTGATAACCCTGAACTTGAGGATACAGAACCGTCTGTGGTTGCAAAATTTACGGTTGCTCCTGCAAATGGATTCTCATTTGTATCTTTAACATTAATAATAATAGGATTTGTTAATATGGTTTCTACTTGACCTGTTTGGCCACCACCCGATACTAAAACTAAACTTTCTGATACCGCATCGCCTTCGGCATTTGCTGTAACCATAAATGGAGAGCCTCTAAGTGGAGTTATACCATCTGTTTTAAAAGCTGTAACTGTCAAGGTTTGTTCCCCTGAATTACCACCAACAGTCCATAAAACACTAGCAATACCTCTTGCATCTGTTTTTACCGTTGATGATGAAACTGATCCATTAGAAGGAGTAAAATGGACTACCGTTTCTGCAAAAGCTTTTCCAAATTGATCCTTAACCATGACTTCAATCGGGTTTTCAACAGTTGCTCCTGCAACAGCAATTAAATTATCTTCTGAAAGTAATTCAATACTTGTTGCATCTGAAGAAGGGCCATTATCATCTTTAGTACATGAAACAACAATTAATATAAAAGTTAAAAAAGTAAAAATAAGAGTCTTTAGTGTAGTGTTTTTCATAGTTATGGTATATATCAAAGGCTATCTATTAAGGTCTATATTGTGATTGATTTTTTATTTAGTCTTAGGGTTTATTCTTATGTTAACATTTAACTCTCCCTTTTAAAATTTGAAAAGTGTTATGTCATAATTCTTTATCGCTTTTCTGAATGATCGTAATGTTCTAACATTATTGATTATCTATAATTAAATCATACTCATGAAATAATTAAAAACGATAACCTATTGAGATTACACCATGTGTAACTCCCTTATCCGAATCAGATGTTAATCCTGCCATACCAAAATTAATATCAATTGAAAAAAAATTTCGACTTACTATTTTTAATCCAATACCTAAACCAAATGCGATAATTTTATATTTTTCTGTAATAAATTCCTCCCTGAGTTGATCAGAATCATATTGTGTTTTTACAGACTAGTTACCTTCATTTTATAAGTCTTATTAAAATGATCTGGTATAGGGTCAAGGTCACTATTTGCTTTTTTTCCATGTTCAAAAAAGTCTGGATGTAACTCTATATAATAAACACCAGGATCCAGTACATTTGATGTGGTATTGATCGATGTTCTCCCTCTATCAAATGAAGCCCCAAAATCTGAACCTGTAAAAAGAAAATCTGAACTGATATGGTCATTATCTTGGCTAAACACCCTTGTAACAATTCTAATATCTTTTGGTAGATCAAGAACTTCAATTTTAAGCTGACCAGGTTCTTTTAATTCAACTTTATACCAATCATAAGTTTGTTCTGCAAAAGAAGACACAAAATATTCCTTATGTCCAGCAATAGCGTAAGCTTCAATGGTATCATCAATTAGTACTTTTTTTGCATCTGTTTTTGTATCGTTAGGTTCAAAACAGTCCATTTGACTAACAAAATCCCATGTAATGGTATAATCAACAGGATAGGCAGCAGCGTTAAAAAAAGGAAACGTTTTTAACGAGTATTTCATACCTGGATACACCGAAAAGTAGGCCACTCTATTTAATTTATTATTTGTTTGAGTTGATGATCCTCCAATTATTTTACTCCCTGCAATAGAAACTGAAAGTGTAGGTCTTAAATCTGGATCGCTTTGCGTCAGTTCAACTTTTACATAACCGCCACCCGCATCCTCTGGGATAACAATAGCATCTATATGTTCTTTTCTTTCATTTATTTTTTCCCAAGAATCAGTTATTGTATTAGTGAAGCTGTTAGGACTATATACTTGACAATCATTTTTTTCTACTTGCTTCATATTATCATCATTACATGAAAATGCCAAAAAGGCGAGAAGGATTATAGAGATGTTTATTTTACTTTTATAAGGGTTGATTTTGTGTTTTTTGTAATTTTTCATAATTTTCTTTTCAGTGTTTATTTTTATTAAAAAAAGATTTTAGATTTTATATACCAAATTGTTATTTTCAGTCAACTACGTTAATTTGTACTCTGCTCTCTTCAAGAGCTTTTTATGGTAATTTTTTAAATTTTTATAAACTCGACACGTCTATTATTGGCTTTACCTTCTGGCGAATTATTTTCCGAAACTGGAACACTTTCTCCTTTCCCTTCTGTTTGTAACCTGCTTTTTAAAACTCCCATTTCGATCAAAGCTATTTTTACGGCAAAGGCTCTTTCACCTGAAAGTTTTAAATTATAATCATCTGCACCATCACTATCGGTATGGCCTTCAATAGTAAAGTTTAGGTCTTGGTGGGCTGCCATCATTTTAGCTACTTTATTAATAACACCATAAGATTCTGGTTTAATTATCGCTTTGTTTACATCAAATAAAATACCTCTGGTTACAAATTTGCCATCTGCCATTACACGATCATATAATTTTTTGCCACCTTTGGCAATACGAATGTTTTTTATGGCTAATGTTTTTCCTTCAGGAGTATATATATAAGATCCAATAGTAAATAGTTCTGGCTTCAACTTATAATTTGGTATATTTAGGGCACGATATTCATCTACAAACACCTTTAAAGAGCGTTTGTTAAAAGAAATGGCAATATGTTTCCAGGCAGGTAATTGACCAATTGTAGATTTATCCTTACCATTAAGTTGTTTTTTAACTCCATTATTTGTAAATACCGTAGCTGCTCCATCGCTCTGAATATTTATAGGATAATACGCATCATTATTAGAAAGGTTTAAGTAATTACCACTCCAAAATCTCACTTGATAATTTTGCCAAGTGGTATGGATATCATTAAAATAGGCATCAAATTCTATAGTAAAAACTTCGGGCAGGTAATTTTCGGTATCCATTAACGGGGTAATAATACTTTTATTTTCTAAACGAATAATATTATCATCGCCTAAAGAAGCGTTTTCTGCATTGCCTTTATTAAGATCCCAACGTGATGGGAATTCGCCGTTTTCTTCCACTTGCAAGTTGTCTTCAAAAATAATTTTATCACCTTGAATAAAATTGTATTTGCTCCAAGCCTTAGGATCCTTCTTTACTACTTCACCTTCATGTTCCTCTGAATTTTCTTTACTATCTTCATCGGTAGAGGTATCGTTATTTTTAGGTCCTTTTTTTCTTTTCTCCATTTTTCCAGTCTTTGGATTCAAAATGGAATCCATGACTTTTTCGGTTTCTTTAGTAACTTTTTGTTCTGTCTTTTTTATAACAGCTCGTTCAGCTGCTCTCTCTACTCTTTTGCCTAATTTTTTTAATATTTGAGCTTCAGTACTAATGCCGGATAATAGAATTGCAATTAAAAGTAATAGTCCTTGTAATTTCATTTGTTTAATTTTTAGAGTGACAACATATACCTGTTTTATAATGTTCTTTATTTTTTTTGAAAAGTTCAACATTGCAGATTTGAGATCAAAATTATATCGTGTTGTCTATTTAATTTTACATAACTTTACCTACCGACTATTTTTGTGTATAAATAGAGTTAAAAATGATATGCTTAGTTAATTAGCATATCAAACTATTGTTTTTACCATTAATACAATAAATTGAACTAACTATATGCCAAAACTTACAGGCTATGTAAATTTTATGGATTGCTTTTGTTAATGTGATTATTTTTGAGAAAACAAGCCAAACCCAAATGATAAAAGCTATAATTGTAGATGATGAACTAAGTGCTATTAAAAGCCTACAATGGGAAATAGAAAATTTTTGCCAAGGCATAGAAATATGCGACAGTTTTACCGACCCTATTGAGGCTATTTCTGCGATAAATTACATTAAACCAGATTGTGTTTTCCTCGATATTGAAATGCCTGAAATGGATGGTTTTCAACTATTACAAAATCTAAAATTTAGAAATTTCGATTTAATAATTACCACAGCTTTTGATAATTATGCCATAAAAGCGTTCAAAGAATCTGCCATAGATTATTTGTTAAAACCAATAGACTCTGATGATTTAACAAAGTCAGTAGCTAAAATTAGAGTAAATAAGGATAAGAACACATTGGGAAATGAGTTAAAAAGTGTTTTAAAAAATTTTATGTCTAGCACTTCCAAAATTGCCCTACCATTAGCTGGTAAAACCATTTTTGTAAATGCAGATGAGATATATTATTGCAAAGCTGATGGTAATTACTGCGAAATATTTTTTACTAATAAGACGAAAGAAATACTCTCTAAAAAAATAAAGGAAGTAGAAGAAATTATTAATAATAATTCGTTTTTTAGAGTACATAATTCCTATTTGGTCAATATAAATTATATTAAAGAATTTGTAAAAAGCGACGGACAGTACTTAGTCTTAGAAAATGGAACATCCGTACCCGTATCTCGTTCTAAAAAGGATGCTTTATTGCAAATGCTGAGTAATTAACAACCTTTTTTGTGGATATAGATTCTTTACAACAGATACTTCAAAACCCAAATAGCAATGGTATAACCATTTTTATTTTAGGTATATTATTTGTGCTATCAGTGTATCATTTTTTATTATTCTTTCAACATAAAGATAAAGTCTATTTATATTATAGTTTATACACTTTCTTAATTTTTACAAATCAATTAGATAATACTACTTTTGGTTTTATTTCAACACTAATAGAACCTTACCATGATTTTTTAGTTTTTTATGATCGACCCGTAATGTGGTTGTACAACACTATTTATTTTATTTTTGGCTTTACATTTTTAAGCCTAAAACATTATTCAGAAAAGTGGTACTCCTTTATTTTTAAAGTAATAATTATACTTTTAATTGTTATTTTTAGCACTACTATCTTAGCAACTGTTACAGGTAATATAAATTTTATATATGCTGTTGGCAATTATTTGGTTCCTTTTCTACTACTCTTCGGTATCATAGCTTATTATCCTCTTTTTAAGCTTAAAATGCCTCTAAAAGAATATATTATTGTTGGTTCTTTTGTGTTGTATGTTACTTCGTTTCTTGCCTATTATTCACAATTTTTTGAATTTATCCCTCCAGAAAGCAACCTTAGTTTTACTATCTTCTATGTTGGGGTAATTATTGAAAACGTAGTGTTTTCTCTGGGTTTAGGACAAAAGCAAAAATTAATTTTAAAATCAAAAAATGAATCGCAGGAAAAATTAATTAATCAACTTCAAGAAAATGAAAGCTTACGAGAAACAGTACAGAATCAATTGCAACAGGATTTGTCTTTACTAAAAGAAAAATCAAAAAATGAAAAGTTAGTAACATTGAAAGAAACGGCTGATAAAGAATTAGCAGAATTAAAAATTACCTCATTGCGAAGTCAGATGAATCCACATTTTATCTTTAATTCCTTAAACGCGATAAAACTCTATATTATTAATAATGAAAAAGAAAATGCGGTTTATTATTTAAATAAATTCTCAAAACTTATTAGGCGAATATTAAATGCCTCACAAGACAAAGAAATTTCTTTAGTACAGGAAATTGAAACTGCCGAACTTTATTTAAATATTGAAAATATTCGGTTTAATAATGAGATAGATTTTATATTAACCATTGATAGATCGTTAAATTTAGACACTATAAAAATTCCTTCCCTTATCCTTCAACCTTTTATTGAAAACGCTCTATGGCATGGTCTTTCTTCTAAAAAAGGAGAAAAAAAATTGAAGATTAATATTGAAAAAGAAAATAACACTTTTGTAAAGATAGAAATAGAGGACAACGGTATTGGTCGAAAAAGGTCAGCTGAAATAAAAGAAAAAAAAATACATAAGAAAAACTCAATTGGCTTAAAAATAACCGAAGAACGCTTACAGAATTTTGTAAAAGATAAAAATTATACTTACAAATTAAATATACAAGATTTGTACAATAAAAACGGACTTGCAATTGGCACCAAAGTCACTTTAATAATAAGCTATTAAGATGATTCCATTTGAAGAGTTTACACTATTATTTGCAGGATTTTTAATCACTTTGGCCGTGTATCATTTTCTATTGTATTTTCAACATAAGGACAATGTTTATTTATACTACAGTCTCTTTATTTTTTTAATTTTTACCGCCAACTATCCAGAAACAACAAATTCGATTTTTGCGGACGCCTCTAACAGTAACGATCCCTATTTTCAATTATTGATAATTCCCAGAGAGTGGCTTTATAACACCCTGTACTTAATGTTTGCCAAAACTTTAGTAGAACTTCATATTTTTAAATCAAAATGGAACAAAGTATTGAACATGAGCATCATGATCTATTTGATATTACTTTTTATCATGATGCTCTATGCAGGCCTGACGGGTAATTATTTTGTAATCGGACTTGTATTTTCCTACTTCTTTTCGCCTACCATTGCAGTATTGGCATTAGGTAGTTTTTATGTACTATATACCATGGATACACCATTAAAATATTATATACTTATTGGTTCATCCATCTATCTTGTTGCTGCCGAATATGCTTTTTTTTCCTCTACTGATTTTCAAACAGTAACTGTAATATTTTCTATAGGAATCATTATAGAAAACATCCTGTTTTCGTTAGCCTTAGGACAAAAACAGAAAATTATTTTACAAGAAAAAAATAAATCACAATTTGAATTAATCAATCAACTTAAGGAAAATGAAAGTTTACGAGAAACGGTACAGAATCAATTGAAACAGGATTTAATTTTACTGAAAGAAAAATCGAAAAATCAAAAATTATTAACCCTGAAAGAAAAGGCCGATAAAGAATTGGCTGAATTAAAAATTACTTCATTGCGAAGTCAAATGAATCCGCATTTTATTTTTAATAGTTTGAATTCTATTAAACTCTATATTATTAATAATGAAAAAGAAAATGCGGTTTATTATCTTAATAAATTTTCTAAGCTCATTAGAAAAATATTAACCTCAACACGCGAAAAAGAAATCAGTTTGGCTGATGAGCTTGAAACAATGGAATTGTACGTAAATATAGAAAATATTAGATTTAATAATGAAATAGATTATATATTAAAAATAGAGAAAGGTCTAAATTTAGATACCATTAAAATTCCATCACTTATTTTACAACCCTTTATTGAAAATGCTATTTGGCATGGGCTCTCATCTAAAAAAGAAAATAAAAAATTATCGCTTTCAGTTGAAAAACCAGATAATAATTTTATAATTATTGTAATAAAAGATAATGGTATTGGCAGAAAAAAATCAGCCTTATTAAAAGATAACAAATTGTATAAAAAGGATTCTGTCGGCATAAAACTTACAGAAGAACGATTGAGTAATTTTGCAAAAGATTACCAAAATAACTATTCAATAATTTTTACTGATTTGTTTGATAATGGTAAAACCTCAACGGGAACACAGGTTAGTTTAAGAATACCAACAGAATAATAATTTATGATGTTTTTGTTTGCACAAGAGGTTCTAAATTATCCGCATCAAAACGGAATTACAATGTTTGTTTTGGGTGGACTTTCTGTGCTAACAGTATATCATTTTTTACTCTATTTTCAACATAAAGATAATGCTTATTTATTTTACAGTTTATACACTTTTTTATTGTTTACACGTAACGTTATTGAACCTGAAAATAGTTTTATTTATTATTATGATGGATTAAAACCCATTTTAGAAACTATTAAATACTATAGCCCTAATTTAGAATGGGCATATAATACTATTTATTTTGTTTTTGCTTTTACATTTGTTGATTTAAAATCATATTACTTAAAATGGTATAAATTCATATTTGGTGCGGTTTACTTTTTATTCGCATTAAATATTTTTGTCGAAATTTTATATAGAACTTCGGGGAACGAAAATATTTACCCTCTATTTTTTACCATTTTTATTGTACTTCTTTTAATATTGTCAATAATAGGATATATTCCTCTTTTTAGAATTAAAGGTTTTTTAAAGTACTATATTATTATTGGCTCATCTATTTTTCTTTTAACTTCTCTTTCAGCATATATTATTTCTAGATTTCATGTTCAGTTAGAAGGAGCTGACTATAATACTTCACTTTTTTTTATTGGTATAGTATTGGAAAACATATTCTTTTCCTTGGGATTAGGCCATAAACAAAAAATGATTCTGGAAGAAAAAAATAAATCACAATTTGAATTAATCAATCAACTTAAGGAAAATGAAAGTTTACGAGAAACGGTACAGAATCAGTTGAAACAGGATTTAACTTTACTGAAAGAAAAATCGAAAAATCAAAAATTATTAACCCTAAAAGAAAAGGCCGATAAAGAATTGGCTGAATTAAAAATTACTTCATTGCGAAGTCAAATGAATCCGCATTTTATTTTTAATAGTTTGAATTCTATTAAGATGTATATTATCAATAGTGAAAAAGGGAATGCAATTTATTATCTTAATAAATTTTCTAAACTCATTAGAAAAATATTAATCTCAACACGAGAAAAAGAAATTAATTTAGCGGATGAGCTCAACACTATGGAGTTATATATAAATATAGAAAATATTAGATTTAATAATGAAATAGATTTTTTATTAAAAATAGAGAAAGGTCTAAATTTAGATACCATTAAAATTCCAGCACTTATTTTACAACCCTTTATTGAAAATGCTATTTGGCATGGACTCTCATCTAAAAAAGAAAATAAAAAATTATCGCTTTCAGTTGAAAAACTAGATAATAATTTTATAATTATTAGAATAAAAGATAATGGTATTGGCAGGAAAAAATCAGCATTATTAAAAGACAACAAATTGTATAAAAAGGATTCTGTCGGCATAAAACTTACAGAAGAACGACTGAGTAATTTTGTAAAAAATTACCAAAATAACTATTCAATAATTTTTACTGATTTGTCTGATAAAAATAATGATCCTAAAGGTACCGAGGTTACTATTAAATTACCTCTACGCTAATTACCTCTTCATTTTCTCTGCCACTTTCTCTAGCTCGGCATACCAATCTTCTCCAAACTTTCTTATCAAGGCCTGCTTTACAAATTTGTAAACAGGCACCTGTAATGCTGCACCTAAAGTACAAGCATCATCACAAATTTCCCATTTATGGTAATTTACAGCCGCAAATTCTGAATAATCTTGTACTCTTACCGGATATAAATGACAAGAAATTGGTTTTTTCCATGGTATTTCCCCTTGGTTATAGGCCTCTTCAATTCCACATATTGCAATTCCCTTTTCATCATAATTGATATAAACACAACTATCGTCAATAGGATTTAACGGTGTTTCATGTTCACCGTTATGGGTAACAAATAATCCTTGCTCTTCTATTGCGTCAATCCCTTCTTTAGTTAAATAGGGTTTAACTTTTGGATAAATATCCATTAATATTTGTAATTCATCTTCCTCTAATGGTGCTCCTGCCTCTCCGTCCACACAACAGGTACCTTTGCAGGCAGAAAGATTACAAACAAAATCATTTTCAATAATCTCTTCTGAGATAATTGTTTTTCCTAATTGAAACATTTGCTATATTGTAATTATTTATGGCAAAAATACATATAATTAAGCACAAAAAATGTTCCTATTTTAGTGCTTTAATCCATTTAGATTTATCTATTTTTGCCGAAAATTTAAAATTTAGTAAAATGCATTTAGATATTAAAGAAATATTAACAGCTACAATGGTTTTATTTGCGGTAATTGATATAGTAGGCAGTATACCAATTATTATAGACTTACGACAAAAAGTAGGGCATATACAATCTGAAAAAGCATCAATAGTATCTGTAATTATTATGATTGCCTTTTTATTTGTAGGAGAAAAAATATTAACCCTAATTGGGGTTGATGTAAATTCATTTGCCGTTGCCGGTGCTTTTGTTATCTTTTTTTTAGCACTAGAAATGGTGCTTGGTGTTGAATTGTATAAACATGAAGCTCCTGAAACGGCCAGTGTTGTACCATTGGCTTTCCCATTAATTGCGGGTGCAGGTACATTAACCACACTTCTTGCTTTGCGTTCCGAATTTAATGTAGTTAATATAATTATAGCAATTGTGATTAACATGATTTTTGTGTATTTAGTATTGAAATCTTCCAAAAAAATTGAGCAAATATTGGGCAAAGGAGGAATTAATGTGGTAAGAAAGATATTTGGTGTTATTTTATTGGCTATAGCGGTAAAATTATTTGCTACAAATATTCAGGGGTTAATTCAATAATGTAATAGATGTTACACATCTTTTTCTAATTCAACTTATTTTTACATTTTAAACAGATAACTATGAACACATTTGATGTATTAATTATTGGTGGTGGTGCAGCAGGAATGTCTACAGCCTTAGTATTAGGCTCTGCAAAAAATAAACCATTCGCTTCAAACAAAACCATAGGAATTATTATTCATCAAAAAACATCAGCCTTAGCCAGTGGTATATTTAATAATGTTTTAGGAATAAAACCCGGTACAACAGGAAAAGAAATTCTTGATGAAGGTAAAAAACATCTTGCTGAAACTTATCCTCATGTTTTTCAAATTGAAAAAGAAAAGGTCATCAAAATTGAAAGTAAAGCCGGAAGTTTTATGATTACTACCAATAAGAATAATTATCAGGCTAAAATTATAATTGTTGCCGTTGGTCCTTCTAATCTTTTTAACATTGAAGGTCTAAACCAATATGTTGAACCTCATCAAAAACTGCCTGCGGCAAAAGAGCGAATTCAGTTAAAAAATAATGATCATAAAGTTTCTGAAGGTATATATGTGGTTGGCGTTTTGGCAGGTTGGCGGAGTCAATTCTCTATAGCCTGTGGTAGTGGAGCGAGTGTGGCTACAGATATTTTAACCGAATGGAATAACGGAAATCCGACTATGGTACATGATGCTATTGAATAACACACTTAAGGCAGTATAGGTAAAGTTATTTTTTCTAACTCTATATCTCTTACTTTATCTAGCATTTCATCATCTTCATTTAAAACTTTATAAAAAGTATTTTCATTAAATAAATTTTGAGCAAAAAGAGATTTTAAATACAATTTTATATAAGAAATACTTTCAAAAGCTATTTTACTTTGATCTTCAAAAAGTGAAAGATATTCTTTTAATATGCTATTATCTTGATCAAAATTCAACATAAATTCATCAACTTGCCATCTATTCATTTCTTCTCTATGATTATCAACATATTCAAATACAAAATCTTGTAGTGCTTGAAAGTGAAATCTTCCAAAATAAGCTGTGGTATCAATACCCACAAAAACATCTGGTACTATACCACCACCACCATAAACAACTTTGCCATTAGGTGTAATATACTTTAAAGAATCAACTACTTTTATACTATCTCCATTGGTCAATTCTCCATTATAATACCTCTCAATTCTATCATTATAATAGCTTTGTCCATTTTCTCCATCATAAGGTTTTTGAATAGATCTGCCTGTTGGTGTATAATAACGAGAAACCGTAAGTCTAACAGCAGAACCATCTCCTAATTCCATTTCCTGTTGCACCAATCCTTTACCAAAGGAACGACGTCCTACAATTACACCCTTGTCATTATCTTGTAATGCTCCTGCAATGATTTCACTGGCAGATGCTGAAGTTTCATCAATCAATACATACACCTTTCCGTTTTCAAAACTTCCTTTTGAAGTGGCAAAGCTTTTATCTATTTTGCCACCTTTATTTTTTGTAAAAACAATTAACTTATCATCTCCTAAAAACTCATCAACTATTTTAGTGGCTATGCCTAAAAATCCACCTGGATTTCCTCTTAGATCTAACACCAACCGTTTCATGTTTTTATTTTGTAACTTTTTTAAAGCGGATTTAAACTCTTTATATGTGGTATTGGCAAATTTGTTGATTTTAATATATCCTAAACTATCATTCAACATATAATAACTTGGCACACTTACTATAGGAACAGTACCACGCTTTAACGTAAAACTTAATAGGGTATCCTTGTATTTTCTATATACTTGAAGATCAACTTTGGTTTTTGGCTCACCTTTTAATTTTTTTATAATATATTCACTATTTAATTCTTTTCCATATAAGGTGTCATTATCAGCAATTAAAATTCTATCTCCTGGTGCTAAACCTGCTTTATCACTAGGACCATCTTTTATTACATTTATAACCGTTAAAGAATCTTTATACATTCTAAATGTAATGCCAACACCAACAAATTCTCCATTCATACTCTCTGAAATAGCCTCATGTTCACTGGCTGGAATATATACTGAATGTGGGTCTAATTTTTCTAAAATTTGGCGGATAGTACCATCAAGTAAGCTATCGGTATCCACTTTATCAACATAATCATATTGTATATAATCGATTAATTTTTTAATTTTTTCCTCTTGTGGATTTCCATTAAACAACATTACCGAGTTCTTTTTAGGATAATCTAACATACTACCAATAAAAATACCTACGGCAACAGCCAAGGATAGCCATAAAGGAAAATATATTTTATTCTTCGCCATTAGTATTGATCAATATTTACAAGTTCTATTCCTGCTTTTTCTAAAAATTTTAATCCGGAATCATCTTTATAGGCTTCAGCATATACCAATCGTTTGATTCCTGATTGATGTATAAGCTTACTACATTCTTTACAAGGAGACATGGTTATGTACAGGGTTGCACCTTCACATGATTGCGTTGATGAAGCCACTTTCAGTATAGCATTAGCTTCTGCATGAAGCACGTACCATTTGGTAGTATTATCATCATCTTCACAAACATTTTCAAAACCGGTAGGTGTGCCATTATAACCATCTGAAATTATCATTTTACCCTTTACGATAAGAGCACCTACTTGACGACGTTTGCAATGAGATAATTTTGCCCATTCTTTTGCCATTTTTAAATAGGCAATATCATACCTGCGTTGTTTCTGTTCTGTCATTGATAATTATATGTCACACACATTTAAATGTTACCTCCACTTCTAATTTAATATAGACGACAAATTACCGATAAAATTATGGGAATCTTGTTAAATTTTTACCAAAATTTACGTTCAACAAGCATGGGGATTACTATTCCAATTACTATAGATGACAAAACTAATACCCAATCTCTTTTTGATATTTTCAATATTTTCAATGCTAAAAACCCTGCAATTAGAATTATAAATACTATGAATAGTTGAGCAAATTCAACTCCAATAGCAAATTCGAGTAATGGCAACAACTTGCTATCTGTATCCTCTAATATCATTCTTAGAAATCCTGATAAGCCCAAACCATGAATCAATCCGAAGAAAAAAGCAAAAAATAAATTAATATTAGATTGATGACTATTCTTTTTTCTAATCGTAAATAAATTAACTGTTGCCGTTATAAAAATGGTTAACGGAATCAAAAATTCAATAATTTTTACATCAATATTTATAATTTTATAGGTTGCTAACCCTAAAGTAACCGTATGACCTAAGGTGAAAAGTGTAATTAGCCACACTATTTTTTTCCATTCCTTAAAACTATAAATTACGGCTAAAACTATAAAAAAAAGAATATGATCATAAGCTTTCCAGTCTAATACATGATCAAATGCAAGTTGTAGAAATAATTTTAAATTTTCCATAATTAGTAAAATTTTCAAGCACCAAATGCTAATCCATTGCGATTATGAATTTGGATTTTATTTATTGAATTTTTTGATATAAATCCCAAAGAACAACACCACAACTCACAGAAATATTCAATGAATGTTTAGTACCATATTGAGGTATTTCAAGACAATAATCAGAAGCTGAAACTACTTCTTGTTGTACGCCTTTAACCTCATTACCAAATACAACCGCTAATTTTTTTCCTTGAATAGGATTAAAATCTTGCAATGCTATACTATTTTCGGCTTGCTCAATTGAAGCGACTTTAATATTTTCATTTTTTAATCTTTTTACTAGTGACAATGTATCCTCAACATATTCCCAATCAACAGAATCAGTAGCTCCTAACGCTGTTTTATGTATATCTTTATGAGGTGGTTTAGCGGTAATGCCACAAAGGTAAATCTTCTCAATCAGAAAAGCATCGCTTGTTCTAAATACGGAACCAATATTGTTTAGACTTCTAATATTATCCAATATTACTATTAATGGCGTTTTCTTTGCCTGTTTAAATGTAGTCCTTGTTAACCTTTCTAATTCGCTATTCTTTAATTTTCGCATATAATTTGTTAACTTTAATTTTGAATAATTAACTTCGCAAAACTAATTCAAAATTGCATTAATTGACAAGCAAAAGTAAAAAAGTAACGCCTTTAATGAAACAATACAATACCATCAAGGGTAAATATCCTGATGCCATGTTATTATTTAGAGTAGGCGATTTTTATGAAACTTTTGGTGAAGATGCAGTAAAAGCAGCAAGAGTTCTAAACATAACCCTTACCAAGCGTGGTGCGGGAAGTGAAAGTGAAACTGCCTTGGCGGGTTTTCCACATCATTCCTTAAATACCTATTTGCCTAAATTAGTAAAGGCAGGAATGCGTGTAGCTATCTGTGATCAGTTGGAAAATCCTAAAATGACCAAAACTATTGTAAAACGTGGAGTTACAGAATTAGTTACACCAGGCGTGGCTTTAAATGATGAAATTTTACAATCTAAAACCAATAATTTTTTAGCCGCTATTCATTTTGGTAAAAAATTATTGGGCATTTCTTTTCTAGATGTTTCTACGGGAGAGTTTTTAGTAGCAGAAGGCAATGAGGAATATATTGACAAATTATTACAAAATTTTAATCCTAGTGAAATATTAATTCAAAAGCAATTCAAAACAAAATTCAAAGACCTATTTGGCGCTAATTATTATACCTTTTATTTAGACGATTGGTTATTTCAAAATGATTATGCTCATGAAACATTAACTCATCATTTTAACATTAATTCTCTCAAAGGTTTTGGTATTGACGATTTGCAACATGGAATTATTTCTGCAGGAACCATTTTATATTATTTATCAGAGACACAGCATAATGAGCTCAAACATATTTCGGCAATACATCGGGTAGAAGAGGATAATTTTGTGTGGATGGATAGATTTACAGTTAGAAATTTAGAATTGTATTTTTCTAATCAACCCGAAGCTGTAACTTTATTAGATGTTATTGATAGAACTATTTCACCCATGGGTGGGAGATTGTTAAAACGCTGGTTGGCCTTACCTTTAAAAAATCTAAAACAGATACAAAAAAGACATGATATTGTAAAATATTTAATAGATAACGATACTTTTTATGACAAGATTTCCTATCAAATCAACCAAATTAGCGATATAGAACGATTAATTTCTAAAGTGGCTACAGCAAAAATCAATCCGCGTGAAGTTGTTGTTTTAAAAGGGTCTTTAAAAGCAATTCTTCCCATAAAAGAAGCCTCTGAAAAAAGTGGTAATAAAGCCTTACAAAGTCTGGGTAAACAATTGCACGCATGTCATGATCTTATAGAAAAAATATCAAAAACACTAAATGATGACGCTCCTGTTAATATTAATAAAGGCAATGTAATTGCAAATGGAGTTTCTACTGAACTAGATGAATTAAGGGCTATCTCAACTACCGGAAAAGCATATTTAGATAATATGTTGACACGTGAAACAGAGCGTACGGGTATTTCAAGTTTAAAAATTGCCTTTAATAATGTATTTGGGTATTATATTGAAGTAAGAAATGCACATAAAGACAAAGTTCCGGAAGATTGGATTCGCAAACAAACGTTGGTTAGTGCCGAACGTTACATCACAGAAGAACTCAAAGCATACGAAACCAAAATTTTAGGTGCAGAAGAAAAAATTGCCGAATTAGAACAAGAACTTTTTTCTGATATTTTGCATTTTATGGCGAATCACATAAAACAAGTACAGGAAAATGCACAACAAGTAGCCCAACTAGATTGTTTATGTTCTTTTGCTCAAACAGCCAAAGATCATAATTATGTAAGACCTTTATTAGATGAAAGTACTGATTTAGAGATTAAAAATGGGAGACACCCTGTTATAGAAAAACAATTACCAATAGGTGATGAGTATATTGCAAATGATGTAGTTCTCAATAGAAATCAGCAGCAAATTATCATGATTACCGGGCCGAACATGAGTGGTAAATCAGCTATTTTAAGACAAACAGCTTTAATCGTTCTTTTGGCACAAATGGGTAGTTATGTTCCGGCACAACAAGCCAGAATCGGTGTTGTAGATAAAATATTTACACGCGTTGGTGCTAGTGATAATATTTCTATGGGCGAATCTACCTTTATGGTTGAGATGAACGAAACGGCTAATATTTTAAATAATATTTCTGAAGGTAGCCTAGTATTGTTGGATGAAATTGGTAGGGGTACAAGTACTTATGATGGTATTTCTATAGCATGGGCAATCGCTGAATATTTACATGAACATCCTTCAAAAGCAAAAACTTTGTTTGCCACACATTATCATGAGTTAAATGATATGACTGAAACTTTTGATCGTATTAAAAACTTTAATGTATCTATTAAAGAATTAAAAGATAATGTAATTTTTCTACGAAAATTAGTACCGGGTGGTAGCGAACACAGTTTTGGAATTCATGTTGCGAAATTGGCCGGAATGCCAACATCTGTAATTCACAGAGCCAATAAAATGCTTAAAAAATTAGAGCAAAGCCACTCCTCTGAAGACATTAAGAATAAATTAAAACAAACTACCGAAGAAGATGTTCAGTTGAGTTTTTTTAAATTGGATGATCCATTATTAGAAGACATTAAAGAAGAAATTTTGGCTGTTAACATTGATGCCTTAACTCCGATAGAAGCATTGATGAAGCTCAATGAAATTAAACGAATGTTGGTTAAAAAGTAGAAGGAAAGCCCATCCCAACCCTTATCAAAGGAAAGGGCTATTTCGCCCTAGTTAATGTTTTTCAATGCCATGTTAATCGAAATCACCCAAAATGAAGTTTCATACCTTAATGGCTAGCCTTAAAACCAAGTTTTTCATAAAACAGTATAGCATCGGGCCTGCTTTTATCTGTAGTCAATTGTAATACATGGGCATTTTTATACTTAGCACGTTCTATTGCCCATTGAAACATGAGTTTACCAATTCCTTTTCCTCTAAACTCCCGTTTAATTCTTACGGCTTCTATTTGAGCTCTTATGCCTCCCTGATAGGTTAAATATTGAAGATAACTCAACTGTAAAGTGCCGATAATTTCAGTCTGATCATTTTCTACAACTTGGTTAAGGTCTTTATTTATATTTTCAAAAGCCTTATAATACGTTTGTGGTAAAGGATCTTGATAATTTTCTCGTAATTTCCCTAAATTATCGTCTGCAATCATCTTAACAATAGAAGGTACATCTTTGGTTGTTGCTTTTCTGAATTTCATGTTGAAAACCTTCGTTTAATGCTAATTTAAATATAAAGCAACATTGAATAAAACTAAATTAGCGTAAATTCTACTATCTTTGTACTTTATATAAAACAACTATGTATTTTTTATTTATTAGCGGTGGCGAAGTTTTTGTAGTATTGGTTATTGTACTTATGTTATTTGGGGCAGACAAAATACCTACTATCGCCAAAGAGCTGGGTAAAGGTATGCGTCAATTAAAAGATGCTACTAATGATATTAAACGTGAAATTAATCAGACTGCAGAAAAACAAGGAATAGATACCAACCTTACCAAAGAAATTAAACAGGATATCAAAAAGGTTCGAGAAAATATTCAAGACAATATTGATGATATTTCAGGCCCTATAAAACGTAATTTATAAATTGAATTTCCTTGAGCAAATAATAGAATATGATAAAGAATTATTTATCTATTTAAACAGTCAAGGCTCTGAACCATGGGATGCTTTTTGGATGCTGGTTACCAACCAATTTAATTGGATACCGTTATTTTTATTGTTATTCTTTTTAATTTTTAAAGCTTATGGTTGGAAAAAAGGACTAGTTTTAGTTGTAGTAGCAGCACTATTGGTCACTTTTTCAGATCAATTTGTAAATTTTATTAAAAATTATTTTGACAGATTAAGACCAAATAACGACACCTCTATTAATAATGTAATACGCATTTTAAAACACCCAAGAAGTTTTAGTTTTGTCTCTGGTCACTCTACCACATCATTTGCTGTTACCTTATTTATGATTCTTTCACTAAAAAAATACTATAAATATCCACTCTTACTACTCCTTTGGCCGCTACTTTTTGCCTATAGTCGCATTTATATTGGAGTCCATTTTCCTATTGATATATTTATAGGAATGTTACTAGGATTCCTCATTGGATATACTTTTTATAAAATTAGCCTCCTGTTTCTGAGAAAAATACATTAAATTTGAAAAGTACGGTCATTATCGCTAAATAATTGTACCTCCCCTTAGGCTGTATATTTAATTAATGTTTAACTAAACCACCAAATCGAAATGAAATTTTCAAAGAAAAATCGGAATCAATCCGCCTTTGTGACAAAAAATTCTTGCATTAGTAAGTCCTTTATTCTCCAAAAGTTTACACTTATTTCAGGGTTATTATTATTGATTTTTATGGTCTCTTGTACTCATGATGAACTACCATCGCATGAAATTCAAACTATTGAAAATCAAAAAGACCCTTTAACTTTAGAAGAAGTAAATAATGAAATAACCAGAATACTTGAAGAAAATGGCTCATTTAATTGGAGTGAGACAAGTGACCACCTTTTATGGAGTGCGGTTGTACATGGAGACAATATTCTAACAGTAGGGTACGGTGCTGAAGGTGATCATTTTAGAATTACTAAAAGCCAACAACTTTCAGACGTAAAAGAAGAGATACTACAAACTATCCAATCTTTCGATCTAAAAAAATCTAATAAAGAGGTGTTATTGTATGATGATGATATTTTAAATTTTATTGATGTTAAAATTACAGGGTTGAACACAATAAAAGAACTAAGAAAAAACCCAAAAATTAGATATTTAGAGCCGGAAGGATTTGTTTATAGCAGTAATAAAGTGCTACAAAAATCTTCATCTGGTTGTAGTACATCGGGCGAAAATATTGACGGTAATGATTTTGGAACATTATCGAACGGAGCAAAAGTGCCCTGGAATTTTTACCAACATAATATAAATCAAGCTTGG